>JBNKZD010000314.1:0-40903 GCA_050301235.1 Chitinispirillaceae bacterium
GTTAACGGTTCATAAAGTACAACAACTTTTTTATCTGATGGACGTTGTCGAATATATCCGATATAAAACAATATATAAATGATCGTCCAGCCAGCGATAAAAAGAGCTGCGAGCACGCCTCTCGTTTTTAAATCGCGATGAAGAGAGATTTGATTGATCGTAAATTCAAACTGCTGATTTATTGGATTATTATTGCCGCTTTGCAGAATTATTTCAGCAACCCGGTTAAATGATTCCCTTCCTAAAGAGTTGTCCGGAAGATGATTGTAGTAGTACCACCATCCGGGGGTTTCGAGTGAAGACAATGCGATTTTTCGCGTTTCTCTCGGTTCAAGAAAAACGAGGTATTTGTAGAGGAAACGATAGGTGAGAGGTTGAGAAGCAATGGTACGTCCGGGTAGATCGGTATGGAAAAAAAGATCAACCGACTGCTGTTTTTTACAGGAAATGTCCAGAAACAGATAATCATACGAGGAACAATTTTTCGGGATTGAATCTTTATCTAACAGATTAAGTTTGCATCCCGAATAGGGGTAGAGAAGACTGTCTCTGAGCATGTATCTGATAGTAATGCCACTTTGAGAAACAAAAAAAGTGTCCAGAATAGAATTACCTCCTGTGCCTTTGTCATTATATCCCTCGACCGGTGATGACATTACACCAGGAAAAAGTTGCAGATCATGGTGGGGGAGTGCGGCAAGGAACCAGAGGACTGTCAGCAACGGCGGAACCAGGTATAATTTTTTCAAATGAAAAAAACGCAAATATGAGAATAGTATATGCATATATAACTGCTCTTTTAACAATAAACGAATTAAAGTCGTATGTGAACTGTGAAATACAATGGCATACATGTTCTTACGCATGCCAGACAACAGAGATGTACCGCTTGCAGAAACTATATGGCGATTATCATAGTTAGCCTCTGTTTATTTCCGGACCTCAAAAGTATGAGTTTCAGTAAAATCTTAAGATTGTAAAATATGTATTGTTGAATGAAAATGCAAAGGGCACAATAATTTTTCAATTCCGCATCTGGGGGAGGGGCTTGCATTGTAGCAATGCAACCCTCCCCCGCAAAAAGCCAAATACCATTGTTCTCATATTTTATGATTTTCGCAGCAATGGCATTTGTCTTTTTGACTCCCCTCCCGATGCGGGTAGGTTTGCCACGATACAATCCTCCTCACGTCGGATTGTGTGTTCAAACCTCCCGCAGCGCCCTCTTCTATGGATTATTTTTTCAAAGTTGTTTACCCCGTATTTTTACATTTGATCCAACATGAGGTTTATTTAATATTAGTTAAGGATCTGATAGAAGTTACAAATCCAGTTTTCCAATCACTCATCGGTTCAAATTTTGAGTCAATTTCCGGTTTTATGAGGAAGTTTTAGTTTTATGGTGCTTGCTTTAAATTTAATGATCTTATATTTTCTGAGTGACAAGTATGATTCGCTTTTTTTTACGTGAGCATTAATGAAAACGGGATATTAAATATTTATGCACTTAATCCATTTGTGTTAGTTCAATTGTTAAAGAACGATTCACTTTCTGAGAAGTATACAAGAAAAAAAGATACATTCTTATTTATATACTCACCGGTTGAACGGCGGAGTTTTTTTGAAAAAGTATGCTGAACACACTGAACTGTTTTCACACATGGGTTCATTTACACAGATAAAAAAATAGTAGAATCACAAATCGCAGTTGTTTAGGGCGATGGGGGGAAGAAAACTATTTATCATTATCAGGATTGAAGGGAGAGGTGAAATGCAAATAGCGCATAGCAATGCAATCCTGTTAAAGATAAATGTTACATAGGGGAAATTAAAACAAATAGGTGGATTTTATCTAATGAACAATCTCTTCGATAAGCTCAACGAGGAGCAGGTCGCAGCTGTAGGAGCACCACTTGATGGCAGTCTCCTTGTTCTGGCTGGTGCCGGATGCGGTAAGACAACGGTGTTGACTCGACGGATTGCTTTCATCTGCAGCAATGGATTAAATCCTTCGAATGTATGTGCTCTTACTTTCACCCGAAAAGCCGCAGATGAGATGCGTGAGCGGGTTGGCAATATTAAATGCATGGCTGAAATGGAGGCAAAGCCACATATTGCCACTTTTCACAGTTTTTCATTATCTATTCTGCGAGATACCATTGATGGGAAAGAGAATTTTTTACGCCTTAGATATTCGGCAAGTCCGACTCTTCAATCGGAGAACGAACGACTGAAACTGATTTCAGAGATGGTGACAAAAAAGGATCGTGAAATTCTCGGAGTGGACCTTGGCGGTCTTGATGCTCTCATTACAAAGTGCACGGTGTTTCCTGAAAAAATCACTGATTACCCGGAAAATTCACAAGTTCGCATAATAAAAATTCTACAGCTGTTTACTGAAGAAAAACGAAAACGGGCATTCTGGGGGTTTGATGATCTTACGGGTGGGGCAATCGAGCTTTTCAAAAATGAGCCATCGATTCTTCAGTGGTACCAGAATAAATTCAGTTATTTTCTTGTTGATGAATTTCAGGACACTAATCCGTTGCAGGTTGCTTTTTTAAAAATGCTGCTGCTCCCGACAACAGGGCTGTTCGCTGTGGGGGATGATGATCAGGCGATTTACGGATTTCGTGGAGCTGATGTCCGTCCGACAATGGAGTTTACAAATCTGTTTAACGCCGCTAAAATAACCAAACTCCAGATAAATTACCGAAGTTCAGTACAGATATTGCAGTCTGCCAATGGCATTTTTAAAAATAAGCCGGTTGCTTATCGTAAAGTTCTCAAATCCGGACTTTCCGGGGACAAACGCAGTGGGCCATTACCGATATGTATTCAGTTCGAAAATCAGACACTGATGGCAGATTGGATCCTTACAGAAGCGAAAAAACTGTCTGAAAAACTGAAAATACCAATTATGGAATGTGCTGTTCTGTTAAGGGTGAATGCATCACTTGAATGGCTGGCGCGTTACTATGAGCAAAAGGGATTGACTCCAGAACAGATTCCACTACTGATGACAATTCATGCAAGTAAAGGGCTTGAGTTCCCGGTTGTATTTCTTTGTGATCTTGAAGAAAGCGTATTTCCCAATTATCGCCCGCCGAAAAAGAAAGTCAGAAAAGGGAAGATTATGGGAAAAATACTGAACTATTTCCTTGGAGGAATGGAAGCTATCCGATGCGACTGGGATGAAGAACGGCGGCTCTTTTATGTCGGTGTGACAAGGGCAAAACAGGTTCTGTATGTGATTTCGGCGAAAAATAAATTTATGTATGGTCGGCTGAAAAAGTTCGAGCGGTCGCGGTTTTTGAAACTGGTTTAAATTAATTCCCAACCATCTCACGAAAATGGCAGCTCAACAGTTTCAGATCTTTTTCCCGTCGAAGGTGCAGCCCGTTTCCAAGGCAGAGATTCCACATTGAGCATTCTGCACACTCGCCCTGTTTCAACCACTTCCGGTTACGCATCACCTGAAACCGGCTGTTCCAGACATCCATGAAATCGTCTTTGTAAATATTGCCCTGAATATAATCTGCCCGAAGCGATGGGCACGCTGAGATTGAACCATCAACAAGGACCGAGCCGATATTTATTCCTGCCCAGCAGTAAAATGGTACCGGGCGGACTTCCATTTCGTACCTGCCCAGAAAACTGTCACAACCAAAGGTAGTATGAATGATACCCTCTTTTTGTGTTGTAACAATAAAATCCAGCAACTGGTATAGTTGCTCTCTGTTAAGCGTTAATTCCCTGTTTCCAGCTGCACGCCCTTTTGCAAAAATAGTCCCTAACCGCCATGCCGGAACCTTTAGGTCAACAAGCCTGCTTTTAATCTGTTCAAGCTGCCCGATATTCCGCTGATTTACACAGGTAACCACATCGAATGAGAGACCGTTTTCTGCTGCCTGTGATGCGTTTGTTAATGCACTGCATGCTCGTTCATACGAACCTTTTTTCCCGCGCAGCCATTCATGTTCTTTTACGAGGCCATCAAAACTGATCGTTAGATAACGGATACCGGATTGCATCAGCTCGGTCATTTTGTTACCGTCAAGTAAATAGCCGTTGGTGACCATACCCCAGGTAAAACCACGACGCGCAATCTCTTTACCTGCCTCAGCCAGGTCTTCACGCATGAGCGGCTCTCCGCCGGTAATTGCCACGACCATTTTTGAGGGATCAACCTGCTTACTGATTCGGTCGAGTACTTTCGTAAAGTCACAAATCGGCATGTCGGGAGTTGCTGAATCACGCATGCAATCGCTTCCGCAGTGAAGGCACGTCATGTTACACCTCAGAGTACACTCCCAGAACAGGTACTGAAGTTCATGTGCACGTGCATCGGCTTTACGTTTAGCAGAAAACAGGCGTAGCGCAACTCTCTTTTTAAGTGATAATTTGTCTATAGGAATCATTTAACCAGTATTTTCATGGAAAGAATATTTTTTTCGTTTTGCAATTGAAGAAAATAGACACCACAGGCGATTGCCCCGGTATTCCAGCTGAGCGCGCCTTCCGCATCGGTATCAAGCTGTACAATTTTCTGACCACTGCTGTTAAGGATAGCGGCAACAATTTTTTGACCTTTCCAATCAGGAATCTGGAACCGGAAATCTTTACCCTGAATCGCCATTACGGTGAACAGATGTTTTGTATCAGTTTTAAATTGAGTATTGGTACTTGTGGCTTTCTGAAGATAGAGTGCATAGGTCGTATCCCTACCTGCTTTGATAGTAAAGCATCCGGATGAATAGTATTTTACTTTACCGGAAGGCTCAACGACTTCATCACTGTTGATTGTACAGCTCACATCTCCTGATGTCGCAAGCGTAATCTGGAATTTTCCATTCTCATCGGTTTGCACAGTCGCTGGTAGCGGGACCGCAGTACTTACCCCATAACGTGCTGCGATTCCGTAATCCGGTACGATAACACCATATTCAGGCATGATTCCGTATTTTACAATGATACAATTACTAAGATAGAACTGGATATTTTTCAGCACAGTGGAATCACTGGCCCGGTAAGCTGTGCCTTTGAAGGTTGTTGATGAGCTGTTAGCCTGTTTCGATGATGCAGATCGCTGGACCTGTCCGGTTACGCTGCAGAATAGTGCGAAGATCATAGTGATTAACCTGCTGTAAACCAGATACAATGATCGACCTGACCAGCGGGAGAGTCGGATGATTTGTCTTCCCATTGTTTGCTCCTCATGTAGTGATGCACCTGTTATGGGTTTTTATACCTACCTTATCTATAAGTAATATACTGTAATGAGAATGGTTTTCAAGAAGTTTTGTCTCTAAACTGAATATTCTGTATTCTTGTGTATACTGAACGATTAGCTATTACCTTATCATAAGTAAAAAAATATTGAGGAAAACATGATTGATTAATGGAATGGGTAAGTAGTGGATAAAAAACTATACATCTCTTCCCTTCTTCAATTCCTTCCCATACTTACTGATACTTTTCCACCGGGACTTTTCAATAGCACTTGGTTTCATCGTTTGACGATCGGACAAATACGCATACTCTTTTTTCAGTTTAAAATAATTCTCAAGGCGTTTGGAATCCAAAGTGGTTCATTGGGAAGTAACGATGCTGCGACCCAGTCGCCAACAGCGGGATAATTCTCTCTGCTATCCGATTGGAAACTGAATTTTCCGGTAACTTCACAGGTATAGTCAACGGACCCATCAGCAGCGATAAAGTTTCCACGGTTGACTCTGGTGATTCTCAAGGGTGAGTATCCGCTCTTGCGGAATTCTTCAAAGAAACTTTCAAAAAAGGGTGACCATCCCAAATCGGTTAACTGCATGCTGTTACCTTCAGTATGTACTTGCTAAAAATCAAATAAAAAAACCCGCTTGTGGTTCACTTTCTTGATCCCATTACAAAATAACTGGTTGTTCTCTTGATTAGGGTTGAAAATCCGTGACGATGACGGCATGCTCTTGCCTATCAAAGGAGAATTCCCATAGGATAGTTGTTAGTCAAGAAATTGACACGCACAAACGGGTATGATTTAACGTCCAGAGTAATCGCGAATTTACTTTTCGCCCAGATCCTGACGGATCTACCAGTGATCACTATTTAATTACCGCTCTAACTAATAATATACTATATTTTTTGAAAATTATTGTCTCTACATTAATTTTTTTTATTGTTTGAATAATTAAGTTTCAAACTCAGCTATATTGTGTTTTTTTCATATAGCATGGTTCTACGATTTCGGTTTTAAATTTAAGGAGCGGTATGAGCGGTTTCATTGTTGAAGGAAGAACAGCACTTACAGGATCGATTCAGGTTGCGGGAAATAAAAATGAGGCTCTTCCGCTGATTGCTGCTTCGCTTTTGTGTTCAGAGCCGGTGCGTTTCGCAAATGTTCCGGATATCGGTGATGTTCGTAACATGCTTGAGATTTGCAATGCGTTAGGCGCAAAAGTTTCTACTTTGAGAGATAATGATGTTACAATCGATGCATCAACACTCAATTCATCGGTATTACCACTTGAATTAAGCAATAAAATCAGGGCATCGGTGCTGTTTGCATCATCTCTTTTGGTACGAACCGGAAAGGCTGTTATCTGTCAGCCAGGTGGGGATATGATCGGTCGTCGTCGGATGGATACTCATTTTCTGGTTTTTAAAGCCCTTGGAGCAAAATTAAGTATTGAACGCAAAGTCTCTTCTGATGTAACGCAGGAGACTAATTTTATCCTTGAAGCTCCTAATGGTGGGTTGGCTGGTGCAGACATTTATCTCGATGAAGCATCAGTGACTGCAACTGAGAATGCCCTGATTGCCGCAGCTGGCGCATCGGGGACAACGATAATCGCAAATGCTGCATCAGAGCCACATGTTCAGGGACTATGCAGATTTCTGGAAAAAATAGGTGTTTGTATTGAGGGAATCGGGTCCAACGTACTGACAGTACATGGTATTTCCCAATTCAAGACTGCAGAACATACTGTTGGCAGTGATTTTATCGAAACAGGTTCCTTTATCGGGCTGGCTGCTGCGACAAAATCCGATATCACCATCACTGGAATCGATCCGGCCCACATGAGAATGATTCTGTTTCAGTTTGAACGTATCGGAATTACAGTCGAAATGGATCGTGAGGCCCGAACAATTCGTGTCCCCGACCGGCAGAGTATGAAAATCAGAAAGGATCTGGGTGGAGCGATCCCCCGAATTGAAGACAGCCCCTGGCCGGGGTTTCCGACTGATCTCATGTCGATTCTGCTGGTGACCGCTACGCAATCTGAAGGCCTTTGTCTGATTCATGAAAAGATGTTTGAGTCCCGGTTATTCTTTGTTGATAAATTGGTTTCGATGGGTGGGCAGATAGTTCTGTGTGATCCTCACCGGGCTGTAATTTCGGGACCAGCGCCACTGTATGGGGCAACGATCAGCTCACCCGATATACGAGCTGGAATGGCACTGCTGATAGCAGCGTGTGCGGCAGAAGGACGAAGTGTAATCCATAATATTGAACAAATAGATAGGGGATACCAGCAGATAGACACAAGACTTAAGGCGCTGGGTGTTTCAATCGAACGTGTTGCCAGTAAGAAATCGGATAGTTAACAATGATGATACATTCCGAGAACGGGTTGGATTTATTGAGTAATGTTCTTTTCCGGATAATGATTATATGTGTGCTTGCACTGATTGTATCCTGTGCACCAACGATTAAGCAGTTTTATCCCGATAGTTTTCATACCGAAGACAACATTTATGAAAATAAAGCGCTTCATTTTCTGCTGGTATACAGAGGAAACTGGCTTCTGTACACCGACCCAAAAGATATGGATAATAATAGCCGTAATTTCGCCTCTCAGCTTAACAAGCGCGGAGCCGAGCTGCTCTATGTGGGAGCTACAACCGAAGGGCTGTACGGTAGCCGGGGAATTGCAATCAACCTGAATGAACCAGCGCTTGACTATGCGCAGGAGGTTCGTGGTTTGAATAAGAGCGACGTTCAGGAGGATTCGGGGGTTGTAGCATTTTATGTCGGTACATACCCGATGGCAAAATGGACTTACTGTAAGGATAATTTCCGGTTTGTTGAATTCTTCTTTAATGTGAGTACCTATGATATACGGATCGCGTTCTGGACAAAAAAAGAGATATTCGACAATTTTCTTCCGGTGTTTGAAGATATTATCAGTACGATTTCTTTTACACACGGGATGTGACGTTTGCGATACACTTCTCTAAAAACATTCCAATTCAGAGAACGATGCATACATCAATAATGGGTGCTTGCAGATTACGAAGTAACGATCATACGATTTTTTTTGTAATACTCAAACTCTTTTAAAAAAAAAGCATAGAATGCAATTATAATCATCAGTGCAAACGTTAATGGGAAAAAGGAACTGTGGTATTCCTGGACAAATGCGGTGTAGGTGGCGTTTCCCCAGATAAGCAGAACATTATTAATAATAGCAAATACACTTATTCCTATTGCGGCAACCATAAATATGTATCCGTTCAATGCAAGGTGGCGCCGGGGGTGTCGGGGAAGAGTAATGAGTCGCCTTGGCCAGGGGTGCAGTTTACCGAAAAAATATACATAACTGAAATCATTCAATGATAATCCGTCAAGATTAATCTCCGGTGGAGTTCTGTTGAAATAGAAAAACATCATAGTTGCAATAAATATACAGATAAAAATCTGGGTGACTACAAACCCATACCAGGTCAAACCGAAAAAGGAAACGAGCGGGTTCCATTCTGATGCAAGATCCGGCGTATATACAAAAGTAATATAGAGATCGGCGGCTCTAAGTACGGCGACTGCAATAACTGCACGAAAGTATGCTCCCCAATTCATTTTTGAACCCATGATACTAATTAAACTCCAGTTTCAATGATTATACATTCCATCTGTTGGATGACCTCAGTCGAACAGTTAAATTGATTTCAAAAATGGTATCTGGTGAATGGATGATCAGGTAAAAAGGAAAATAAGCAAAATTTATCGAAGTGGGTATTGTTTTTTTTAAAATGTTGGAAGCTCGGACTTTAGTGTTGCCGGCTGGCAACACTTTTTTGAATGCAATTGTGCTATTTTTCAACTAGTTGAGCTATATTAGAAACAGGGAGATCTGAAAATGTCCAAAATAGAAAAAAAACTGTTTGAATACCTGGATTACCGTGAATTTTTGAAGGATTTCATTGAAAAAATGAAAAAAGAAAATCCATCATATTCGATGCGGGCATTTGCTGCAAAGCTTGAGTGCAATCCAGGCCAGTTTAATCGGATTTTAAAAGGCGAACGCAATTTATTGCCGGCTCATCTTGTTGAAATAAGCACTATCACAAAATTCTCGAAAAAAGAAAAGCGGTTTTTTGAACTGCTGGTGGCATTTAACCATGCAAAAAAACAATCGGAGCGGGAGTATTTTTACGAACAGATGCAGCAGTTCAGGAAAACAAATGTAAAACAGGTGTCAAGTGAACAGTATCTGATGTACTCACACTGGTATTATCTGGTGATTAGAGAGTTATTATCTATAGTAGATTGTGGTGATCAGGGGGATGATCAGTGCAGACGGCTTTCAAAACTGTTGGATCCATCTGTAAGTAGCCAGGAAATCAAAGATGCCCTCGATACGCTGTTACGCCTGGGGGTCATTGAACGAAAAGGTGATGGACGGATTGCACCAGCAGACCGATTTACGGCAAGTGGTGGTGAAGTTCCGCAAGTGATTGTTAATCGATTTTTACTGGAGTTTAATGACCTCGCACGGCGTGCCCTCGATGTCGTTCCGAAAAGTCAGCGTAGATTTTCGACGTTAACATTCAGTGTGTCGCGCAAGGGATATCAGAAAATCAGTGAACGTATTGATGAGTTCAGGCGGGAACTGCTTGCCATGGTTGAAGATGATCTGGAAGAGCTGGACAGGGTGTATCATCTCAATTTCCACCTATTTCCAGTGTCAAAGTCGTTTAAGGAGTAAGGGGAATATCTATATGAAAATGTTGAAATACTTATTTGTGGCATTAACAACCGGTATAGCTCTTCAGTGCATGAGCATGGGACCAAGTGATGATAATTCTTTCGGAGGTACCGGCTCTGAAGTGGTTGGAGTGGTCAATTATCCTGACAGTTCGCAGGCTGCAAAGAAAATGAAGTTGGTATCTGGTAGCCATCCGATGAAATTTGCGGGCGTTTACATACATCCAAGATCGTATCTTGCCGATACCGGAAGTGTAAAGGATGTAACGAAAATATTTACTGCAGCCGATGGATCTTTCAGAATAAGCAAGGTCCTTCCGGGCGAGCATCTGGTGTATGTCGATGATGGGGCAGGGATGGCGATTGCATCAGTAATAAATGTTCCTGAAGATTCCACAACGATCAACCTTGGAACTCTGTTTGCCAGGAAGACAGCATCCGTACAAGTGCAATACGATGGTGTCACAGCGGGGAAGGTACTCTTCTATGTGACATTGCGTGGTGCAGGGAAAACGGTTCGTTGCACCGAAAGGAATTTCTTTGCTGTAATGAAGGATATACCAACAGGGGATAAGGTATCCCACAAGGTAACTATCCGGATGTATAGTCCTTTAGTCAAAGGGTTTGATGTTGATATACCAGCACTCGATCCCGATCAGATATTCACTCTCGAGTCACTCAAAGATTTATAGAAAACGGAAAAAAGGGGTAACACAATGAGATTTAATTCAGGATAAACGGGATCTGACTCAAGTGGTGGAAGGGGTGCCAGGCTCCGTACATCATTATCCGGAATCAGATAAAATTTCAATAATATTGACAAAAGGTGTTTTGTTGAAAAAGGTATTTTATTGCTTTAAATTGTTAACATATAATAATTATAATGGAGGTTGTTATGAAAAAAAGATTTGCTGTACTTACACTTGTATCGATGTTCCTTTTAAGTTCCTGCGCAATTTTTATCTACGATGATGATGACGATGCTGACAGAAGTGGGTATCATGATGATAAAGATACGCTGATGATCATTTATTCGGCAAAAGCAGGGAATCCGGTGTTGCCGTGAGGGGGATAATTCGCCTCACCCCCTTGGTCCCTCTCTCCATACGATGGAGAGGGGGATATGAAGAAAAAAATTGCAGGTGCCCCCTTTCTTCACAAGTGGAGAGAGGTAAAGCGAAAAGTGAGTTAACTGCGTTTTGCAAAATATTAACAAAGGAGTATGTTATTATGAAAGGTATGGCATTTTTAATTGCAGGTATGTGCGTGTTTCTGGTATCGTGTACAGTACTGGTTGATGATAATGGAGATTATGAGCACGGCGGAGGTAGTATTGTAAATCCTCCACCGGTTCAACCTCAGAAGATCCGGATTCAGACAAAAGGATATTTCCCGTTTGAAAATAATACGAACTGGTGGAACTATACTGAAGCATCCGGTAATGAACTTGAGATAAAAGTTACCGACACAATATCGGATGATAATGTTCTGTATTACAGGGTTGCGTTTCAGGAACACCGGGTTGATACTACGGATGACTGGTTTAAAACTTCTTATGGGAATATCATGTTCGGACAATCCCTTACAGGAATGTATGAACAGTTTCTTCCGAAGGAGATAGACTCGATTAACGGCACTTTTCCCTCCGGAGCGAATCTGGTGCGGTACTCCTATTATGATTCTCTTGTAACCGGAGGTGTCATGTATCATGGCGTTTTGTCGCTTAAATATGATTCTCCTGTAGTTCATGGGTTTGAAGAGCTTTTACTTGCCAAGGGTATCGGGATTGTGAAACTGGTTGATCATGATGGACGCTGGCCGGTGACCTATCTTCTGGACAGTTGTTCTGTGAATGATTCGGTGATGAAATTTTAGTATCGCTGTATAATTGGTCCTTGAAATTGAATAATGATGAAGCTATTTTAGATTGAGTAAGGGGGATATCCAGGAAATAATAACATTTTGCATATATCGTGGCAGTTCATCTTATGGATACAGGCATGGGGACAAAGGGATTTTGGGACGCGGAGACAAAAGAGTTGTGGGTGGCCTGTATTTCAATGCAGGTTTGAAGCCCATCTGATAGAGAGCTGACCGATGACACTTTTTTAAGAAGTGGAGAGAAGGCTGGGTGGTCACTGAACCTGAGCTCAGAAGGAAGTGAATGTGGTGAATGCGAGAAACAAAAAAAATTGAAGATTAATTCTGCAGTGTTGGGATTACTTATCCGGTTGTCGAGCGGAGTCGAGATAGCCGTATTTAAATCAAGTTCCGCTTTCATTTCGACTCCGCTCGATGATCTGTTGATGCGATTTTGGCATTTTAACGTTGAAGAATTAAATTAAGTAGTTGGAATTAATATGAGCAAAATACTTCGCTTGACAATACTGTTCAGTCTGCTGTTTATTACAAAACAAACTATAGCACAGGTGTCGACTACAATGGATGGACCGCTGTTGACAATGGGACGATATATTGCCATAGTAGATAATAGTTCACCAACTATAGGTTATTCAGCTGAGAATGGAAAGGATGAACATCAGATGAGACCCGGTGGAATCGTTGTAGGTTCTTTACTGCTGTCGGGTGGGTTCGCAGCGGGAATTACCGGTCAGATTCTTGGGAAAAAAGCGTATAGCAAATATCTCAGATCTGCATTTACCGACAATACGGACAGGTTGCGTAAAAGGGTCACGCAATATAATATCATGAGAGTTGCAGGCGGGATTTGTGCTGGTACCGGGACTTTTATACTGATATTTTCATTTTAGAGGTATCGGATGAATAATAAAATAAATTATCTGAATTTTCTGATGATCGGGTGTTGTATCCTTATTTCAGGATGTACATGGCCACTGGAAAATCCATCAGACAGTGAATCATCGAAATATACTGTTGAGAGTAAGGCATATATTGCTGCAGTTGAAAACGGTCCCTATTATAAAAACAGCAAAGTGAGCTTTCGCGGAGGTGTCACTTCTGATGCTGTTGAAAAAAAAGGTCTGATTCAGAGATATGAGTGGGATTTTGGCAGTGATGGAAAAGTGGACACGGTGCTAAGTAAAACTGATCGCCTGTGGGTTACACTCAAAGATACCGGCGCTTATTCAGTTTCAATACGGCTTGTTGATCGTGCCGGATATGTATCCGGGAGTAAGGTAACTATCAATGTTAAAACAAGTTCTGTAACTGACCCTGAGACATTAGATATACCGGATATAAAAATACTTTTTCCTGATGTTGAACTCCCCATAGATACCACCTGCGCTCTTTACGCTCAAAACCAGTATACAATTCGTCCAGTTATTTACATGGGTAAGTATTTTACCTATAAAAATAAGACTGAAAGTATGGAACTTGGCAATTTTATCTTTGAACTTTTGAAAAATCTGACAGGTACAATCGATTATAACGCCCTTGCAATGCCATCAAAGACAGGTTTCAATAACGGCGTGTATACGTTTTCTAATGGTAACCTGACCATGAAAGCTGCATTTCTCTATGGGCCGGGACTTGCCGGGCATAATGAAAATGATACTATCCGCTATGATCTGTTTGATCCACGGTCCTACATAAAATCACTCGGGGTACAGTTGACAAAACCATATTACACCTATGAAATGGGGCCTCTATGGGACCTCTCCAGCGGGTTCAGCGTTGATGTATCAAACCGTTTAGCTCCTAAAGCTACACTCAATATTGCATTTGGGGCGTTGAAATTTGCAGGATCACGTGATGTCGAGAGTCGCTATACAATGAGTACCGAGATGACAGATTCAAATCAGGTGACTTTACCAGTGTTTGATCCCATAGTGTTTCGTTACCACGGACTCGCTAAGATTGAACCATTCTTTATTCGTGATATTGTGAACATGGTGGAACAGGATTCTCTTCAGATCGATATGACCGGCTCTGTGATAGTTACTGATTCTTTTCCGGCAAAGTTTACCGTTCATACTACTCCAACCGATTCATCTATTGTGAAAATCATGTTCATGCTGACCCAGTCCATGCTCGATCAGAAGGTAAGGTTTGGAAATGGAGGCGGGAACCGAAAAGTGATCGGTACTTATGCGGCTGAATCACAGCTGACGCTGAACACATTGTCGATGGTGAAGAGTTATTTTAAAGGTGTATATTCAACTTTTGCTACAGATACTGCAAATTTTTTCTGTGATCGGGAAATGAGTTCGCAGTTCGGAACCCTTCTAATCGATGTACCTCAAATTGGATATCTCACCTTTTTTTCTGACCGGTATTCTTATCAGTTTACGATGAGGGAGGGTGTGGTGCAGTGAGATTGTATTAAAAATACGACCAAATTGTCATTTGTTCACGGATTGGCAGTAGTTGAGAATTTTTATTCTTAAGATAAAAAGTCTTGATACGCTGATCATAGTAAGATGAAAAGTGGGTTGGTGAATATAAAAATCAAATTGCTTTGTCCGAAGGAGAAATGCCCATACGCATTTTTTTTGCAGGTGGCTGTGGTGGAGTGAGAATCGATTGGATGGCTTTGATCGCGATTTGAATGTCGCGTTCATTTCTGGCCATCCGTTTCTCAAGTCCCTCGATAGCAAGTCTTAGTGCTTCGTGATCAGATAGCATACGGCGCAAGCGGATAAATGCACGTACAATCTGAAGGTTTATTTGAATTGCAGTTTCAGAGTTAAGAACGCTTGATAGCATTGCGACACCAGTTTCTGTGAATGCATGCGGTAGAACAGATGAATGTTTCATACTTGTAAACCGGTCGCAATTTGCGACCAGTTCAATCCATTCCTTTGAGGATAATTGAAACATAAGGTCGTCAGGGAATCGGAGGATATTCCTTTTTACGGATTCATTTAAACGTTTTGTTGGAACGCCGTAGAGTTTCGCCAAATCCACATCAATCATAACTTTTTGACCGCGAATCTCAAAAATCTTTTCTGCAATAACTTCAATTGATGTAATGTCACTCATAAAGATCGGTTCTTATTAGCTGCTTGTATTAATTACTCTTCAGAAAGTAGCGTAGATAACAGTATAGCTCTGCCGCAACATCTGGCAGAGCATTTTGTAATAATAGCCTCTTATTAAAAACTTGCTGGTTAACGACCCTCTTTCCAGGAGTCTGATGCCTGGAGGTTACCATCGACATATGTCCAGATAATCTTCTGATAACGCATCTGGACCTCTTCAAGGTGAACATAGCGCTCTTTTGCAGGATCTTTTACGTTATACATAATCGGCTTAACTGAACAGATCTTGACGCCTTCAAGCTTGTGGTTGAAATATTCGGTTTCTGTACCGGTGTCATCAATACGATACCATTTGAATTCGACTTCGGTGAAAGTCTGACCTTCACAAACGGCTTTGTAAAGATATGGTGATGATGCATCATACGCTTTAACAAACTTAATTGCTTCATGTTTACGGGTACCGGTCAGTTTACCGGTATCGGGGTCGGTTGGAATTCTAACTTCGTGATCGAAGGCGAGAATCTCGACACTCTTTTCACGTCCGGCAACATCAACAGATCCATCAACAGCAGTACCAGCATCATCTTTCATCCACATGTACGCAGGAATGGGCATAATCAAACTCCTTGAAAAAGGTAAAAAAAGGTTTTCAAATTACCATCTGCTACCAATATAAAATGATTTCATGATGCCGCGATGTGATCATGGTCACAAATTGTCATTTTTTTTTAAAATTATTATAACAGTTCAGTTTAAACTGAATTTGTCACCTTCAGCCACTATTTTTACTCTATCATCCCGTTTTTTCCATTCCGTTACATCTGCTGCTTTCTCCTTGAAATGAGAAAAACTGTTAAAATGAACAGGAAGAATTATTTCAGGTTTCAGTGCCTCCACAAGAGGTTGAATCGCAGGTATGGTGAAGGTTAACGGGCCACCGAAATTATCATTAAACGGAGCTCCAATATGAGGAATCAGAATATCGGTTTTGCGCGCAGCAGAATTTTTTATGAGCTTTTTGTAAAATACGGTATCTCCTGTAATGTAAACTTCCATCCGTGCTGATGCCTTTCTAACAGTGATTCGGTACCCATTACCCCCGCCAGCTAATGCAGCTATCAGTGGATTGCTTCCGTGAACAACCGGGGTTGCTGTAATTTCTACAGTCAAATTCTGGATTGTATGAGTTACTTTATCTCCGGGTTTTATGCTTTGAAGTTTGTGAGGTTTTATTGTCCGAAGTAGTTGTTGTGCTTTGTTGTTGGTAATAATAATTGATTCAGGATTAATTTTGCTGAGACCGGCAGCATCAAGATGGTCCTGATGTTCATGAGTAATCAACCAGATTGCCACATCTTTGAAATCACTTTCATCATAAACAGGACTAGTCATTCGTTTGCTTGATAATCCAAGACCATAATTCTGGATGGTATCTTTTGGGCACAGTACCGGATCGCAAGCAAGTTTAATTCCATCAATAGTCATTATCCATGTAGCAGAGCCGATCCATTTAAAGGAGAAATCGAATGATGATGTGGTACTCATAAAAAATCCTTGATAGAGTTGTGTGTAAGAACAGTGGATTAAAAGGAAATATAGTATTGAAGGATTTGATGTTCAAATTCAATAAATTAAAAATTACAAAAAGAAGTGATTTGTGGATGGTGATTTGTAGTCAGCTCTCAAATATTATATTATAGTAGTGATAACCACCATTACTGGGAATAGGAGAACAGCGTTAATGTGGTCTAATGCATATTGTTTGACAGTCATCAGAACTGTTATGCTCAATATGTTATTTGTATCGATGTCAATGGCGGGTTTTTTAAAATATCCATTTGATGCAGATTTCGATGTTAAAACAGCTCGTTATCAGTGGAATGGTTCAACTGTCTTCAGCATAAACATCATCAATTATGACACAAGGTCCTATGATTCACTTGACCTGAAAATTTATTTCAGATCACCAGAGGGATTGGAAAAGGATTTGGTGGCGCGTCCTGAACTATTTGTTGAATACCAGATAGATGGAATAAAGAAGCTCTCAGACAGTACCTTCCTGTCTAAGCTTTCTGGAAGCATAACTTCTCAGTTCCCCCAAAAAATTGAAAATACCTTTCGGAGTTTAGACAATACCCATGCTTATTCACTGCGAATACCATTAAACGGCATTATCTTGAGAGCGCAGGGGCGTATTCGCATTGATATAGGATTTGTTAAGCGTGAGCCAATTTCGGGTCAAGATATTCTCGATGAACCATCTGCTCATTATATTTCAAATACCGACTGGACATTTGGATCTCATAGTAAAATTGAAGGTGATCTAATTGATTTTAATGGAGTAGACAGTGTTGGAAAAGAGAATGTTGATACCGATTACTGGAGATTTCAGACAAACTATTATCTGACTATTCATCGCAATAACAAACTGCTCTGGGGTATTCCACCAAACTGGCAGTTACATTATGACAAAGACAATTTCATTCCCACAGATACAAGACCGGTGCAGGATCCGATTCCCTATGCTCCAATAGCGGTTCCGTTTAATGAATTTGAAGATCCTCTGGTAAGGGATTCGGCGAATCTGCGTATCTCATCACTGCTTGTCAATCAGGCAGGGTATCGTACAGGTGATAAAAAGTATTTTTATTGTATCACATCTGCGCCGTCATCATTCTCGGTTTTAAATACTTCGACAGGTTCTGTTGCTGGTTCGGGAACACTTAAAAGTACTGCATTTACAAGTTCCTCACAGTTAAAAATTAAAGCTGCTAACAATGCACTTCTTGTGTCAGGTGGGGATACAAAGTATATCTTGCAAAGCGATGAGAAGTCAGGTACTGTGTATGAAGGTGAGTTGCCGGATCTCCCTGAAGGCCGATATCGAATTGTTGCAGGTGGTGATACTTCAGCTCCATTTATTATTCGTTCTGATGTATACAACATGGTAAAGGATGCCTTGCTCAAGTTTTACGGAGTCAATCGTTGCGGTGATTCTAAATCATGGTTTCATCTACCGTGTCATCTCAAAGATGCGGTTACCGGTGGGTGGCACGATTGTGGTGACCATCTGAAAGAGGGCGCAACAATGAGTTACACCGCTGCAGTGCTGGGGTTGGCGGCTGCAGTATTCAGTGATGTGGATCAGGATCTCTATGATGCAGATCAGTCAAAAACCAGAACTACAGATGGCATTCCTGATATTCTTTACGAAGCGAAGCATGGGGCAGATTTTGTGTTGCGTTCGTATGATCTTGCGGGTGGGGATGTTTCGAAGATGGTTACCTCCATGGGAGGGTTTGGGAATCCTGGATGTGGGGATGATCATTCGTGGTGGGGACCACCTGAGATTCAGGACCTGATGCCCGCATCGCGTGGTGGGCCGCCGAGATGTGCACGGAATGAAGCTACAACCGACTTTCTTGCAAAATATGCAGCGAATCTTGCATTTGTCAGTAAATGTATGCGAAAATATGATACACTGTATGCTGAAAGATGTCTTACAGCAGCAACAGCTATTTATACGTATACCTCGAGAAAAATGGATAGAACCAATACGGCTGCTTATAATGGTGCAACTATTGTTTCTGATGACGCTGCCTTTGGTTGTCTTGCTTTGCTTTGGGCTACCGGCGAACGTAAGTATCTCGATGAACTGTGTTTTGATACGACAATCGGCAGGTTGTCAAAAGATGGGCAGAAATTTTTTCAGGGTGGATTTTTTGCGAATAATGATCCGGTTTTTTATCACAGTTTAGCAAATACTGACTGGAGTTCTGTGCAGACTCATGTACTCTGGGGTTTTTTCAGGCTGATTCTGGCGGATGAAGGGCTATGTATTTCATTGGGGCTATCAAATTCAGAGCGGTCCGGTTTGATTGAAAAAACTATGGCTAATTTGACTGCCAATGTTTCTTCTGTTGGCTTAGGAACTCAGACGATTCCCCTTCCTGAAGGTATCTATTGGGTTCCATCTATGGTAAAATATGATCTTCCATGGTTTACAATGCATACGCAGATGGAGTGGGTCTGGAACCGTTATCAGGCCGGGAATATAACTGATATGTACTATTATTATGATATAGCAAAAAGAATTCAGGGGATGGAGCTGCCCGGCGCTCCTGCATCAACCAATTGGAAAGCTGAAGAAGTGAAAGCCGTCATGATAAGGATGATGGACTACATGCTCGGTGTCAACCCATGGGATATAAGTATGATTTATGGTGTAGGTTTTAAAAATTTTAACCATCCTCACCACCGGGCATCCAATCCGGAAGGTAGAAGCTGTATTACCGACTATCATTATCGTCATCTGGTCGGGGCGTTGCAGGGGGGGTATAAACCAGTTGCTACAAATGCAAATCTTTATAATGAATTTTTCGATGATTACATGCACGCTGAAACGGGTATTAACGGAACCACCAATATTCTCATGCCGGTTATGGGGCTTTGTGTTGCTGACCGTAAGGTTTCCAATCGTAAAATCGTACAGCATGGTATTTTTTCAGCACCTGTTATTCACGTTATCCCAAACCGAACAGATGGCAGCATATTAATTCGCTCGACAAAACCACTGCAAACAGCTACTCTGTATACCATCTCAGGGCGATTGATCAGGCAACAGAAGGCAAACACATCTCAACCGTTGTCAATTCTCTTGCGAAACAGTACTGGAAGTGGCATGTATCTATTACAGGTGAAATGTGTTGATGGTACGAGTTTAGCCAGGGTGGTGTCACGCACCTTTTAAATTTAAATAAAAAGAATAAAAGTCAGATTGATTCATACTGAACAAGGAATAACTATGTCCCGATATAATGTACTTCAAATTCCGCAGACTCACACTGAAGCACTGCAGAAGTTAACTGTTGATCATCTTAAAGCTTTGGCGAAAAAAAATACCGTCTTCCGGGAATATTCCGCATAAAAAACAGGAATTAGTTGACTATATTGTGAGACAAACTGCGGGGGATTCATTTTTTGACAATTTTTCAGATCTTCAGAAAAGGGCCCTTGCTGAGATCGCACATTGTACTGGTGGCATGTATCATCGCAGCAGGATGGCTGCAAAATACGGTCAGGAGTATGCAGAGAGTGGACCTGATAGCGATTGGTCATTACTGGATGTGTTTATAGTTGATAAAATGGTGTCACAGGATGTTTGTGACAGGATCAGAAATATCTTCCCCAGGCCAGTGATCGATCGAATACAGTCTGATGAATCGTTACAACATGAGATACGCCATGAAGTGTATGGTTCTAAAGGGAAACAAATCGATGTAATACCTTTAGATGAACGTTGTACTGAATTGGAAGCAATTCAGAATTTAGAAATTGTTCTGAGATGTATCGAATCCGGGAAAATTAAAATCAGCGCGACCAGCAGATGTCCAACAGGTGCTTCAATCATAAAGCTTGCTGATAACTTGACATCGGCTGACTGGTACGAACGTCCATCCTATGGCGGAATCCAGGCTTTTGCGTGGCCACTGATGCTGCAGGCTGCTGGTTTTGTTGCTGCATCTGCTTCATCACTGTCACTTTCGGTAAAAGGCAAAAATATACTGTCAAGAAAAATTTCGGCTCATGATGCGATCAGAAGTATCTGGGATTCGTGGAAGTCAAAAGCACTCATTGATGAATTCAGTCGTATTGATGTTATTAAAGGGCAGAGAGCTAAAGGTCGTGTTCAGGCAAGAGCAAAAGAGGGGATACCTCAAACTGTTGAGGTAATGCTTCTGGAGGCAAACACAAGAATTGCAGAATTTACATTCGAAGGGCGCGCATGTCTGCTTGCATGCAAAAATAAAGATCTTCTGCATCAAATCCGTCATGATGTCAAATTGAAACATTGTGCAATTGTTGCTGAACCATCATTTGTTACTTTGCTGCCCGGCCGGGAAAACGAATTTTTCCAGCGATTGCGTGCTCTGGGGTATTCTGTACCAGTTGCAGAGAAGATTGTTTCTTGATAGTCATATGGTTAACGCGCGATCATGAATCTCTTGATTCCGTAGTCATAAGCTGCTTCAAGTGTCTGGCGGAAACTGCCGGTATTCGATTTTGTTAATACACAAACCACACTGAGTGAAGAGTTTATCTCTTTAAGAATTCTGATGGATTCGAGGACCTTTTGATATGAGCCTGAATGGCTTGTCAAAGAATCGTGTATTTCTGGTGATGCTGAATAAAATGGAAGTTCAAACAGTGATACACCTTACAGACACATCTGTTATGAGGGATCGATCAAATTATTTCAGATAAAACGGCCAAGAAAATTGCAATACTCAGCTTCACTAGTTTGAATAGACAACCTATTCCTGAGTTCAGCCATACGTTCAAGTCCTGCCTGCCATGTTGCATTGCCGAAATCTGATCGTGCTCGCTGGATTGTTCGAAGCGCATCCTCAATTGTATCCTCACACAAATAAGGATAATCTGAACCGAGCAGTTCGACTGCAGCGTTTGAACGATTGACAATGATATTGGCATCACAAGCTGCAGCAACACCGACTTTTGCAAGCGGCTTCATCATGCACTCTCTTTTGTCGAGGCGCACAGCAAAATGGCAGCGGAATGGTGCAGCTTCACGCATCCATCCAGAACGTTTCGCATGTCGGGTATCGACTTCAATACCTTTAACATCGGGAAATGCCTCAGCAAATTTTCTCCCATTGATCTCAGGAGGTATATTGCCAATATAGCAAAGTGAGAAGTTACTGGTTTTCGGTTTCCCTTTAACCTTTTTGGTCAGTCGCGGATCGATATGGTGATAAATCAGGGCTTTTTCTTTTGGATTCAGGCATGCCAGTGCGGGTTCTGATGCGGCAGTTGAGGTAATAAGACCATCAAGTCTCACCGCTGACGCGATTTCCTGGATAATTTTTTCCTCATATCCATCAAGAATGTCCCATATTATGCGGTTCCCTTGTGAAATCGCTTGCACAGCTATTTCAGGCGTCAAAATTTTAACAAAAATCAAAATAACATTTTTACATCGATTAACATGTCTGGTTAATACTATTTTGCTTTTGATACCACTATGCTGGAGTGCGTGTTGGATCTGTACACCCCGAAGATAACCCGTACCGTATTTTTTTCTTTGGACGACGAAATAGATTTTTTTCATGTATTTTATCTCATAGTTTATTCAACGGTTATTGAGCTAAATTACTATTTTGTGGTGCTGATTAAAAAACGCGAAATAAAAAAACTGAAAATTGGCAGATTTTTAATACCACCTGCGAGTGATAGTTTCATTGAAATGATAAAAATTGAATATTTAAAAAATTATCCTGAGCATCTTTGCACGGCTGTTGGGTGGGTGTATCCTGAGTGGTGGCATTACAGGTATTCATTCGAAGATGTAGTTACACTCTACCGGTCACTTCTGAACGACTATTCTTTGCCTGTTGCGCTCATCGCTTTTAAAGATGATATCCCGGTAGGTACTGCACTCATATGCGAAGAGGATCCAGATATAAAAGAAGGGGTGAGTCCGTGGCTTGAAGGGCTTTTTGTGAAAAAGGAATTTCGGGAATGTGGAATTGGTACTGCTCTGGTTGAAAGAATTGAAATCATTGCAAGGAATTTCGGGTATGGCAACTTGTATCTGTCGAGCGGTTTGGAGAATTTTTATCAAAACATGGATTATAAAGTGATTAAGAAGTTAGAGAATGGAGATACGCTTTTTGGGAAGAAATTAAGATAAGTGAGAATAAAAATTTACTTTCCTCAAGGTATGAATTCAGAGTTGATGCGGTATGAATTCTCACGACACGGCTTTTGGTTCTAACCAGCGTCCGACCGGTTCGACTCCAATTTTATTAACACCAGTTCCTTACAGTTGGAATTGGTGAAGTTCTTATCATCTTACAGTAAGTTTTAATCTGCTCATTTTCCCCATTACAAATCACTGAGGCACATGTATCGTTAAGAAACCGTATCTCCGCGTAAAACGAATTAGATTTTACAATTAATATACTGTCTGATGATTGAGGATGTATGGTTGAACAATTTACATTGTTCGGAACTGCAATGCTGACATGATTGGAAGACGAATCAACGCTGATTGACATAAAAGTAAAAGAACTAATCATTTGGTCGGTTGTTCGTATTTCTTTCCTTCTTTTTAAATCGCTGATTACAGAGTCGCGAATAAAAGCTGAATCCATACCTGTATATTTTTGAAAGATGTTTTGATCGGTAATTGGGATATCAGAACCATACGCAACAAAGTTAATACAACTAAAGATAAATATCAGACATGGTTTGAAACTCATAATTGAATCCTGTGATAGATTAAGGTTTGATAATATTAAAAATGCAACCAATAATAATCGATATTCTGAGGGAATTGTAGATATAGTAATAGTATGGAAAAGAAAATCAAAATATATGCAAATCCAATCAGAACGGTCCCATATTCTGATTTCAAAGCTATCATAATATTGTAAATAGAAAAAGAAACCAGTGTAGTAATCATAAAAGGCATTGACAATAGTAGCGCTTTTGTTGAAATCAATGCAATTGATGGAGCTCTTATTATAGTCTCGTTATTTGAGAACCCACCTTCATTAAAAGTGAGAATGTTAATGTGGCAAAGAACGCCAGAATTTATGCCTTCTGAAAGAAGCACAAAAAGTATCGAAATAATAAATGAACAACAGCTGAAAATAAATGCTTTCGTACCAAATGGGTTGTCCAGAAATGTTTGGTGTGAAAAAACAAGATCACTTTCAGGTATTACAAGTTTCTTCTTCATTTTATTCCTATAAATATGTATCAGTTTGAATAATGTTTCAATAGGTATGATGTTATACATTGGTCTCAGCAAAGGGTATATTTCTTAAGAAACAGGAAGTTTAGAAGATTAATAATCAAAAAAACAGGATTGGTCAGGAGTAGTTGATGGATACATTTTGTTTAGTGCGGCCGGAGCACTTGAGTCATCAGGAGTTTCTTTTTGGCGGACAGTTACTGAAATGGGTTGATGAGTATGCGTGGCTTGCTGCTGCCCGTGATTATCCGGGAATGATTCTGGTGACCAGAGCGATGGATAATATTCAATTCCGAAAAAGGGTTCGTAATGGGGCAATTCTTCGTTTCAATATTGAACCTACCAGCAAAGGAGTCACATCGGTGACGTACAATGCCATTGTATATGTTTCAAGTCCATCATCACGTGATGAAGAGGTCGTCTTTACAACGCACATTACCTTTGTAGCAGTTGATGAACAGGGTAACAAGATGCGACTTCCGGATGAGAAGTTTTCAGGAAAACCGCAAAAACAGGATGCGAAAATGCCGGGTTATGGAATTGAAATGCAAGAGTAATGAAAATGTTTGAGAATGTTAAAAAGAAAGCATATGCCCTTAAGAATGAAATTCTTGTCATTTATTATGCATTTCAAAATCCGGAAACAGGCTTATTACCAAAAGTAATTATTCTAATTGCATTGGGGTATGTATTAAGTCCCATCGATCTTATTCCTGATTTTATCCCGGTTCTGGGTTACATGGATGATTTGGTGATTGTTCCCGCATTGATTGCATTGTCAATAAGATTAATTCCCAAAAAGATATTAGATGAAGCAAGAGAAAAAGCATCAAAAGAGCCATTGAAGTTAAAGGATAACTGGCTTTTTGCATTTTTAATCATCCTTATGTGGATTATTCTTGCACTGGTCATGATTGTATTAATTTATGGGTTGGTGAAAAAATGAGATCCAGTCATGTTAAAAAGCTCAGGCATATACTTTTTTCAATTGCCAGCCTGTTTTTTTTTCTTACCTGATGCATACCCGCGGCGGCTGATACTCCGGTAAAAATCATTCAATACAGGGAGCGTTTTTTCACACAATGGCCTGGAATCTGTATTCTTTACAGATATCCTTTTTGAAAAATTCACTTTGTTTAAGGGTAGTAAACGCGGTAATTCGCATATCGCCTCACCCCCTCGATCCCCCTCTCCATTAGTGAATGGAGAGGGGGATGAAGAGATGAAAAACGTGTTGATTGCTACCATGTGTAAATATGGTCCGGGGGAGCATTCCACGCAATTATTTCAATCTAAAAAAACTTGATTTTTCAGCAACCACCATTACAATTTAAACTGTGTGGCCGGAATGGAAGGAAATTCCTGAAATGGCAATGTTGAGTGAAATTTATTCTGATGTTCATGGCCTTGATCCCGATGATTCAGGAAGCCAACAAGCTTCGAGAGCATTTAGAAATGCTAACACCTCAGCCACCGATTAAAAAAAACAGTACCGGTGCTCATCTACCTTGGTTAATTTCAAGAAATCTTGGGGTAAACAACTAAAAAAATAATCCATAAAAGAGGGCGTTGCGGGAGGTTTGATCACATATTCTGACGACAGGAAGAATATAATCGTGGCAAACCTTCCGCATCGGGTGGGGAGTCAAAAAGACGAATGCCATTGATGTGGAATTCGAAAATCTATGCGGTTAATGGCATTTGGCTTTTTGCGGGGGAGGGTGCGTTGCTACAACGCAAGCCCCTCCCCCTTATGAGGGATTTAAAATAATTACTATAAATCTCGAGAAATGTGATCCAGATCACAGACACAGACTTAATCCCTTAACTATATTTACTCAATAACAATATCGATTTAACGCGCCCCATCTCTTTGGACTGGAGGATCTCTTCATGGCCGAAAAAGTAGCAGCAAATAAAGCACAGTACCACTTTTTTTGTGGAGATATAGAAAAAAAGACCTTTGAAGTTGCAGAATTTACTGGTTTTGAGCACATCTCATCACCCTACAATTTCGAAATCACGCTGGTTTCGCAGACTGCGGATATCAGTCCGGACACATTGATTGGTAAGCCCGCGTCGTTGTACATCCTGCGCAAAGGTAAATATCTTCCTTACTCTGGCGTTATTACGGAATTTCAGTTAATTGATAAGAGTGTTGATTATTGCATTTATCGTGCCGAACTCGTTCCAAGGATCTGGATGGCGAGCTTGAACCATCAGACAAGGATTTTTCAGAAAATCACCATTAAAGATATCATCAAAAAAGTTCTGGATGATGCCAATGTTAAAAATGTTCAGATCAATATCCAGAATAATCCTGAGCATGAGTATGTGGTGCAGTATCAGGAATCAGACCTCAACTTTATCTCCCGCCTGATGGAAGAGAATGGGATCTGGTATTTCTTTAAGGAAGAGAGCAAGGGTATCGATGATGTTGAGAAGGCCAAAAAAGGGCTGATATCCGAGGAAGTACTTCATATCGTCGATGTTGCAACAGAATTTCAGGACATTGGTTCCGATAACAATGTGGTTTTCCGCTCTGCATCAGGGATGTACGAACGGGACAACGATGAGACGTATGAATCAATTACCCAGGTCCAGTATGAGAAAAATATTACACCTAGAGAAGTCTTTGTAAAAAATTACAATTACCGCAGTCCCGAAGATGATCTGGTAGGGAGGAAGCCAATAACCAATGGACTAAAGGGAACGGTGTATGAGTATGGCGGGATGTTTAAAACTTCACCTGAAGCGGAAACGGCTGCAAATGTACTTTCAAAAAGAATTGAGTCACGTCAGATAAATCTTCAGGGAGCAGGGGACTGCAGAGCATTCAAGGTCGGGTATCGATTTACTCTTAAAGATCATTTCCGTACGGATATCTGTGTACCTTATGTCATTACTTCGGTAAGTCATTCAGGGGGAAATTTTGCAGGACGGGAAACTTTAACCTATTCCAACAGGTTCGGTGCTATTCCGATGGATCTTGCGAATAGATTTGCGCCGGAAAAGACATCGATAGCATCTAAAGTAAATGGTGTCATTTCTGCTCAGATTGAAGCGAACAATGCCGACTATGCAACTATTGATGATAAAGGCCGTTACAAGGTTCGTATGCCGTTTGATCTTGTCGGAAAGAAAAATGACTGTACAGGATCGAAATATGTTCGACTGGCTCAGCCTTACAGTGGTGCTCAGTATGGAATACATTTCCCGTCACATCAGGGAACCGAGATGGTGCTGGCTTGTATTGATGGAGACCCAAATAAACCTATCGGAATCGGTACTGTCCCCAATGCAAATACTATTTCACCGGTTGTGGAGTCCAATAAGCAGCAGAATGTTATCCGGACAGCCGGCGGTAACGAGATGTTGATGGATGATACTGATGGGAAGCAGGTGGTGCAGCTTCGCAGTAACGGGCAGCATGTCATGCGTATGGATGATGAAAAGAAGCGCATTACGGTTCAATCGACAGATAAAAACCTCATTACCATTGACGATACTAATAGTGTAATTCAGATTGTTTCAAACAAACATATGATTTCGTTAAGTTATGCAGATGACACCGGTATTCTGATCACTACCGAGGGTAAGCATACTGTTGCGATTGATGATAAAAATAAAAAGATTACTGTTCAGACCGGAGGCGGTCATCAGATCGATATGGATGATAATGGGAAAAAGATCGTTCTTGCTGATGGACAGGGAAAAAATACGGTTACCCTCGATGGTAGCAAGGGACTTATTCTTGATACAAAGGGTAAGTTGTCGATTAACGCAACGCAGGATATCGATATCAAGGGTGCCAATATCAAGATGAGTGCATCAACGGGAAAAATTGATGTCAAGGCAACACAGGATCTGTCGCTTGCCGGTCTCAATATTAACCAGAAGGCTAACGTTGCAATGAAGATCGAGGGCGTTCAGCTCGAGGCAAAAGGTAGTGCTACTGTCAAGGTTCAGGGTGCTATGACTGAAATCAAGGGTGATGCTACGATAAAAGTGAGCGGTGGCGCTATGGCAGAGGTGAGCGGTGGTGGAATGACCACTGTCAAGGGCGGCGTGGTAATGATCAACTAGTCGATGGTTCAGGGTTCAACGTTCAAAGTTCAGAGCTCAAGGTTCAGGAGTTCAGAGTTCTAACCTTTGAACTTTTGAACCCTGAACCTTTGAACGATTAAGATTTAATGAGGATTATATATATGTGGTTACAAATGTTTATTCCCGGTTATAATCCGCAGGGAAAAACAATATTGTCGGTACTTGCAAAAAGGACTTACACAATCAATGCCGGTAGAGCTGAGGTTGCTTCGGAACAGATTCCGTTTATCGAGAGTGATGAGCTTGAGCAACCGGATCAGTTCATGTATTCTGAAGTCATTGCTGAAACAGATTTTATTCCTTACAAGATATATCCGGATGTGGTTGTGCTTGGTAAGGCATACACTCCCATGCAAAAACGGGCATACTATCTGGATTGTGCGGTTCGGGTAGGGCCATTACGCAAGGGAATCCGGGTTTATGGGAACCGCACAGTGGAGATGAAAGCGTTCAAAGGGCTTGTGTTTAAAGAACCTGAACCGTTTACAGAGATGGAGCTTGGGTATAAAAATGCTTATGGTGGCATTGCCAAAGCGAAAGATGGTACGTTGTACTCATATTATCCCAATTCCATAGGCAGAGGATTCCATCTTAAAGGTGGATTCGAGGATGTTTCTGAGCTGAAAGTTCCCAATCTTGAGGATCCTAATTCTCCGGTTACAGAGGAATCGCTGGTTGTATCGCAATTTGAAAAGTGGCCTGATGCACCAAAACCGGTATCGTTTGGCTTTACACGAAGAAGCTCGTATCCGCGCTATACGTATGCAGGTGTCCTGCCCGAGATGCTTCAGGGAGTAGCAGACCAGTATAAAGAAGCACTTGGAAACGCATCAGGGGATATCACTATTCCCAAGCTTGATTTTAGAGTGTATCAGGGTGCATCAGAAGGTTTATGGGGTACAGATTTGCACGGTGATGAGTCGGTGCAGATTGACTATATGGATAAGAATGACCCAAACTATTCATTCGCATTGCCCGGTGATATTCCCGAAATGAAAATTGATATTGGTGAAGGTGAAAATCATCTGAATCCATCAATACATACGATAGTCATCGATATGGAGACAAAGGTGCTTTCGATGGTGTGGCGCGGATCAGTGGAGATTGACGGATTTGAAGCGCTTGCGACGATTGGTGCGCCGAGGTTTAGTGTGAAGTGAGGTCGCCTCACCCCCCAGCCCCCCTCTCCACTCGTGTAGAGGGGGGAAGGAGAGAAGAATGCGATTGCCCCCTTTCTCCACGAGTGGAGAGAGGGTTGGGGAGAGAGGCGAGGTGGAACTTGCGAAGATTGCGAATAAAAAAACATAAGGGTGAAAAAGAAATTTGAAGATGCTTGTTTTGCGATAGTCGCGTCGCCTCACCCCCCTGGCCCCCCTCTCCACTTGTGTAGAGGGGGGAAGAAGCGATTGCCCCTTTCTCCACGAGTGGAGAGAGGGTTGGGGAGAGAGGCGAAGCGGAACTTGCAAAGATTGCGAATAAAAAAACATAAGGGTGAAAAAGAAATTTGAAGATGCTTGTTTTGCGGTAATCGCGTCGCCTCACCCCCCCCTGGCCCCCCTCTCCACTTGTGTAGAGGGGGGAAGAAGCGTGAATATGCGATTCCTTTCTCCACAAGTGGAGAGAGGGATGGGGAAAGAGGCGAAGAGGAACTTGCGAAAAAAGTGATATCAAAAAAGTTAATGGAATAATTTTATAGTTATTATAAAAAGGAAAATTCACAATGGGGAAACCAGCTGCACGATTAGGTGATATGACCGCACATGGTGGTGTTATAACCGGACCGGGTTGTCCGACAGTTCTTATCGGGAAAATGCCGGCTGCAACGATGGGTGATATGCATATGTGTCCGATGGTAACGCCGGGGACTCCGCCCATTCCTCATGTTGGTGGCCCACTGGTTGGTCCGGTTCCTCCAACAGTCCTAATTGGAAAGAAACCAGGAGCCTGTGTCGGTGATATGGCCATTTGTGTAGGGCCACCATCAACAGTTCTTCCGCCGGGATGTCTTACCGTGCTGCTTGGTCAGGCTGGAGGGGGCGGTGGTGGTGGCGGTGGTGGATCGACTAAAGCGGCGCAGGCTGCAAGTACCATGTCCGGTTCATCAAAGAAGCTTTCGATTTCTCCAAAAGTTCCCGAACTGGTTCAGCTTGCAGTGTTTCAGGCAGCCTCTTCAATGAGTAAAGCAGAAACGAAAGAGCTTGTTGAATCGGTTGAACAGGCTTATGAAAATGTAAAAGAGGATGAAGAAGAAACGGAACAGCTGACTATAACCGATATTGCCGATATTCTCAAGAAGCTTGAAGCGGACAGTGGTTTTGAAACAGCCCGTTTTTTCGCTGCACAGATTGATTTCAGAGCATTAACCGATATGGCTATGCAGTTTGTGGTTGGAAATGATACAAATCCAAAAAATGATCCAAATGTGATGCCTACTCGCTTCATGATACTCTATGGTGCCGATGACAGTAAACTTCAGTGCATCGATAAACATCCTGATTGTGCTGATGGCGAGGATCATAAGATCAATGTAGCAAATTTGCGAAAAGGGTTGAAAGCACTTGGGTTTGACATAGCGGAATCAGGTCCTTACAACGATGAAGTGCTGAAAGCACACATTCGTTTCTGCGGCAGTGTTATGACTCAATCTGCTCCTGTTGCCGAAAAGCAGGAAGAAGAGGAAGCTGCGCAGGAAGAGGCTAAAGCCGAAGAAGAAAAGAAAAACAAGGAAGAGGAAAAGAAAAACGAAGAAAAGAAAGAGTCCTCTAACAAATCGAAAGAAAAGCCAAAGGGACATACACTGGTTGACTCACTCAAACAGGCTAACCCTTCACAGGCTAAAAAAGACGCTATGGCTAAAGCTGAAGCTGCTAAATTAGATGCAATAGCTAAGGCTGAGGCTGCTAAAAATGAGGCTTTAGCTAAAGCTGATGCAGCTCAAAAAGCAGCTGCAGAGCAGGTTGAGCAGGTTAAAAAGGATGCGGCAGCAAAGATCGAAGCTGCTCAGAATGAGGCGCAGGCAAAAGCTGATGCAGCCAAGAATGATGCGATGGGTCAGGTTAATGATGTTAAAAATCAGGCTGATTCAGTTAAAAATGATGCAATGGGCAAGGCTGATGAACTTAAGAGTCAGGGAGAGTCGTATAAGAATGATGCGATGAACAAGGCCAATGAGTATAAGAGCCAGGCTGAATCCTACAAGAATGATGCGATGAATAAAGGCAATGAGTATAAAAATCAGGCTGAATCGTACAAGAACGATGCGATGAATAAAGGCAATGAGTATAAAAATCAGGCTGAATCGTACAAGAACGATGCGATGAATAAAGGCAATGAGTATAAGGATAAGGCTGAGGGTTACAAGAACGAAGCAACCAGTAAAGCTAACGAGTACAAGGATAAAGCTGAAGACTACAAAAATGAAGCTACCGGTAAAGCTAACGAGTATAAGAATCAGGCCGAGTCGTACAAGAATGATGCGATGAATAAAGGCAATGCGTACAAGGATAAGGCTGAGGGTTACAAGAACGAAGCAACCAGTAAAGCTAACGAGTACAAGGATAAAGCTGAAGGCTACAAAAATGAAGCTACCGGTAAAGCTAACGAGTATAAGAATCAGGCTGAATCATATAAGAATGATGCGATGAATCAAGCTAATGATGTTAAGAACCAGGCCAATAATGTAAAGAATCAGGGTGATGCAATAAAGAACGATGCTGTCAATTCTGCAGATCAGGCAAAGAATCAGGCAAAAGATCTGGGAAAAAATGCATCTTCACAGGCTGATAATGCGAAAAACGCTGCAAACAAACAGGCTGATGATTTAAAAAATCTGTTTTAATGGTTAGAGGTGATCGATGAATAATCCATTTGATAATAAACTACCGGATGCAAATAAGCTTGCTAATGATCAAACCTCAAAAGCGCAAGGACTTGGCGAAGGCAAATTGAATGATGCCAAAGGCTTCAGCGAGGGTAAACTGAACGATGCTAAAGGCTTTGGTGAGGATAAACTGAACAATGCTAAAGGCTTCGGTGAGGGTAAACTGAACGATGCCAAAGGTTTCGGTGAAGGCAAGCTGAACGATGCCAAAGGTTTCGGCAAAGGCAAGCTGAACGATGCCAAAGGTTTCGGTGAAGGTAAACTGAGCGATGCCAAAGGTTTCGGCGAAGGCAAGCTGAGCGATGCCAAAGGTTTCGGTGAAGGCAAACTGAATGATGCCAAAGGTTTCGGTGAAGGCAAACTGAATGACACTAAAGGTTTTGGAAACAGTTTCTCGTCACCTGCAGGAAATAAAGGCGCTGGTAGTGACAATGCCTCATCTTTTTCAAATAAAGGTGCAGACAATAAACTATCGGGTACACAATCTTCAGGTATAAGCGGACAATCATCTTCAGGAATCACTAACAGTAAAGAAAATTCAAATTTGGCAGGCAGTGCTGCTCAAAGTAAAGAATCTCCGATGGGTGGGAGTAACAAACCAGCAGGAGCATCGTCGGGAGGACAGCAGGCAACTGCAGGTTCCCGTGCAGCATCAGGAGGCGCATCTGCTGCTTCTAAGAACTCTGGCACAAATGCAAAGAATACCAAACCAAAAATATACATTGTAAAACCAGGTGAAGATCTTGGCATAATTGCAAAAAAGTTCAGGATGCCATCATGGAAATACCTCTATCAGCTTAACAAAGATAAAATTGGCGATAACCCTGATCTGCTTAAAGCCGGCACCGAACTCACCATCCCACAATGGGATTCCACCCAGGGTGATGAGTTGATACGCGAGAAGGGTGGGAATCCGATGGCATATACGGGCGGGTTGCAGTATCGGTACCCGTGGGTGCCTTATTCCCGAACAATTGTAGATGCAAATGATAAAGCTGATGAAGAATTTGAAGAAGAAAAAAAATATGAAATTTATTCTCAAGTAACCAAAGAAGTTATTAAAAGTGGGACCATAAAAAAACGTGATGAAATAAATGTTTTAATTCCGGATTGTGGAAATGTCATATTAAAAGTTGATGGTTTACTGTTATTATAGCAGGGGTTTATTTTGGGAGCTGATACTGGAACAACTATAATGTCAAGTCTCGACTGTAATTCATCAGGAAGAGCAGTGGCTGTACCATTAGTGAATATTCAGATAGTTTGCCAGATGTATTCAGGTGCATTGCCGGCAATTGCTAAACGACGCTTTGTCTATTGCTGGGAGAAAAAAAATGGACAGTGGAAAAATATTGGCCTTACGATTACAGATGATTTTGGGATTATATGTGATCTTGGAAAAATAATCGATGATCTTGAAAATGCTGTAAAACGAAAATCAAATACCGAATTTATTCCTCTTTCAAAATTGCAGGTAAATGCATTTGACCGTGACAAAAAGGAGTGGAAAAAGAGGCCTTGGACATTTTTTGGCGAAACTGAGGATGTAGTAACATTTCAGAAATGGCTGGGAGAGTACATTTTTTCTTCAGAAAAGTATATTAAGGAACAGTTTCAACATTTTAATTGCGGTCGATATATTCAGAATACATTCGCTTATGATGATTTCGTATTCGGCCAGCAATTTTATTCACTTAAGGAATACCGGTTGCTGTTTAATCCGGCGAGTGAATATGTGTTCACGTTTTGTCCTCCGGATATTGTTAATGCATGGCAACCCTCATCAGTTCCGCAGACAAGTGGTGGACCATCCTTTACAATTTTACAGTATGGCACCTTGATGCAACAAGCGAATGCAAAACCGGATTTGAAGTTCTGGAAACAGCCACATGAATGCTGGACAGGAAAATATACGACAAAAAAGGATGACACTCTTAGCGGGATTGCTCAAAGATTCGGGGTTAAGGATTGGAATGATATTTACAGGGCAAATAAAGAGAAGATAGGTTCCAATCCAAACAAATTATCCGTAAATACAGAGCTGATCATTCCTCAAACTAAAGATGCCCTTTATTTCGGAAGTACTTTCAGTGCTGAAAACATTATAAGTTCCAATGCAACAGGAAAGGCTACTCTTACTACCGATATAGCTCCGGCTGATCTGCTTGATCCCTTTTTTAGCTTGACATTACCGGTTAATCTTGAAGAATATTTATCATTATTATCTTATTTTACACTGCTATTCGATATGGAGTATGCAGAAGTAATTCGCAGCATGGAGGAATATGGTAAAACCGGTTATAAATTGCAGCAGATATCATTTTTTCTCAATCTGATGAAACGATTTCCTGGTTTTGATAGTGGGGATTTCAGCGATACTGAAGTTAAATATTATCTGGATACAAGAGATGATCTGAAAGTACCTGAATCAGATGTAAAATCGCTTGATCTTCTGATATCAAAATGCGAAACACTTGCTGATGAGATCGGTAAAGCTGCCTGCTCGGATAGTAATGCGGCGTATAAAAAGGAAAAGGAAGAGCTTAAAAACGTTTATTTCCTGTTAAAAAGTTTATATGAAGAGCCCTTATTCAAAAAACGGGTTGAACAGTGGAAGTTGTGGAATGAACATATTTATGCTTTTAACAAAGCGGACCGTCAGCTTGCATTATTACCATTTACATTGCGGGCAATTCTACTGCATAATGAATCTCATCCGATCATTTATCCCTGTATTGTAAAAGCTACCTGCACGGTTCTGCTCTATGGAAAGTTGAATAAAGATGACCAGTCAATAAATGATTTCTATTTGAAAAATGTGCGTCCTCTGGAGAGGGATCTTGAGCTTACATTCGCAAAAAATGATATTGCCGATAATAAAAAACTGGCAAAGAAACTGGTCGAACTTGGAAAAGATACGTTTAAAGATTTTGTTAGTGAAGATGACTGGTATAAGAAACTGACATTAACACAGTTTGATAAGTATTCTGAACCCTCTGTGTTGAACTATATTTTCAGCGATATCCTCCTCAAAAATATTTTGCCCAGTATCTGGAATACGCAGGTTGGACCCGCTTCATATCTGGATGCCATAATGAACATTGCTACGGTGTACCGTTATAATTTTGCGATTACACATCTTCTTGCAGGTAATAAAATATCCCTTGCAGTTTCTTTTCTTAAAATTAAACTCGGGCAGCTCAGGTATGCTGCAAACAGTACCGATGAAATTGCAGATGCTTTGGAGGAGGCTTTTAAGGTTGCGTTTAAGGAAAAACAACTGTCTAAAAATGTAGATACATTTCAGCGGAAACAAGCTGATATAAAGAATAAATTTTCTGAGATTGATGAGGGTGTTGGTACTTTAGGAAAAACAAAAATATTAGTTTCCCGGGTAACATCAGCCTTACAAGTAGTGTTATCATTATACGATTTGATTGAGTTTGTTGATAAGTATGATGGTGGAATAAGTGATAAGGAAGCTTTTTCTCGCGATTTTTATCAGCTCTATAAATCGATGCATTCAGGAGTAACTGCATCTACCGGATTTAATCTTAATGTTGTAAAAGGTAATCCAAAGCTTGAAAGGATATTCAATAGTGGAGCAAAACTTTTAAGGTTCGGTTCAGCAGCAGCAATGTTTATTGATGCATATATGTTTTACCAGGAAAAACAGGATGCAGAAAAACTGGGGGAAGATTTTATTGCTGGCCTTCGCACAACACAGGCTATAATTTCAGCTTCCGCAGGGGTGTATCTGTTTCTAACTCTTTGTACACCGCTTCCCTTTGTTCCAGCTGTTGCTACTATTGTTGGTGTAACATTACTGGTACTTTCCATTGTAGAATGGATACATGAGTATAAGTTGAAAGGTATAAAGAAAATTCTACAACAAATACGTGAGGAGATCAATAATAGTGATTTCAAGCAGCGGGATGTTATATTCCGTTCAGAAGGAAAAAACTTCATGTTTTTTGCTGTTAGTTATGTATACACCATTAACAATGGCAAAATGGAGCTGATGCAAATGGATCAGCCGATCGATAACCTTAAATGGTCCAATCCTTACCAGCGATACGACAATGTCATCGATAAAAAGTTTGTAATCAAATGGGATGAGATCGCTCAACTGATTGGAAAGCAAAATTATTGGAACATTGAAGTGATACCTGCCGGCAGGGAGATGAAATCAAAAGGGTTTAATTATGAAACAATTGCCTTTATGACTATGAAGAGATCTTCTTTAGTAAAGCCTGAAATAAGGAAAATAGATGGAGAACCATATCGATATGAAATGGTGAAGGTAAAAATGATGACTCCTGTGGTAAATACATATGGAGCTTATGCGCCTTTGAATACAGTACCGATCTATAAAAATGGTTATGTTTTAAAGTAATGGTGAGAGTAGCATGAATTGTAAACGCTTGATATTAATAGTACTGTCCATTTTTGCCCTTTGTACTACAAAAAATCGCAGTACAAAAACTTCTACTGAGTATCTTGAAATTGCAAAAAGTGAAAAATCAGAATATACAAAATTAACATTTATTGATAGTGCAATTAATGCAGATAGTAAGTCTGTAGAAGCCTATATTGCTAAAGGTGATGTTTACAGAGATAATGGAAAAATTGATTCTGCAATCTATTTTTATAACCTTTCATTGAAGCTGGATTCCATTAATTCCGATGGATATGCATTCCGCGGTCTTGCATACGTTTTGAATGGTAATGAAGATGCTGCATTAAGAGATATAGAAAAAAGTTTTGAAATAGATTCTTTGAATGGGGTTACTTTATATGTGTATGCTGTATACTTAGAAAAAGAAAAAAGAGATTTTACTAAAGCAAATCAGTATTATTTAAAGGCTATTGAGGCAGACTCGACAATTAGTGATGCATATTTTTATCTTGCACGCAATCTACACGATGATGGAAGGACTGATTCTGCATACAATACACTTAAGCGTATAATAGGGAGAAGCACAATTCAGCCAGGATTTTGGGGAAATTTGGGGTTATACGCTGCTGAATTAAAAAAATATGATGAAGCTTTTGCCGCATTTGATTCTGCTGCAAAAATTGATAGCCTTGGATATGCTGTATATTGGAACCGTCCGATAACCTTTTTAGAAGTTGGCGACACACTTTCTGCAATAGCAGATTTCAACCGTTATCTTCGTTTCGCTCCCTATGAGGATGATCGTAAACCTGCTGTTCGGGAAAAAATTATAGAACTTGGTGGAAAACCTGAATATTGATGTTGTTGAAATTGAATGTTGTTAAAAAAACTGGTGCAGTTTATGGACTTCCAGGTGGATGTATAGATGAAGAAGGAGTTTTCACGAATTTAGGAGAACTTGCTTATTGGTGGAGTCATGACTCTGCGACCTATGGAAATGCAATTTTACGCTATATTGATTATAAGCACACCGAAATTTTTAGAGATGTCTGCAATTCGAAATGTGGTTTTTCTGTTCGTTTAGTTAAAGACAAAGAAAAATGATTATTCTTTCGTCAGGTTGCACCTTCTAAACACCTACACAATTCTACGTTCTGCAAAGTGAGTTTCTTTATCAAGCTCCGATCTCAGCATTTCCGAAAGGCTGTGCATAACGGGCGGCTCGAATTTTTAGTAGGGCATTGACTATTAGAAATTCGAGCTGTTATACGCCTGTTTCCGGTTTTATGTTTTTAATTGTATTACCCGCGCTCTCTATTCTAAATTATTCATTTTTCAAGCTTAAATTTTATTGCTGATTTGCTTTACCAGGGCCAAGGACAGCTAATATTCTGTTCTTGAGTTTAGTCCGCAATTTATCAAGGTTGTTTTCATCCCAAAAAATAAAATTATTATGATTTACATCAAAATGTAATTCTTTTATAGAATCCGCTGAATTTTTATTAAGCCATATTACTTCCTTACCAATTCCTTTTGTAAATCCAGCCTCAAAATAGACACCACCTCTATGGCCTGTAAAATCAGCAACCATGAATCTACAATTTCTAATATTTGCAATGATCTCATCATTTATATCTTTATTATGTTCATGTAAATCAATTTTAAATGGCTTATATCCAGAATCCGAAATTGCAGGTGCAATGCCATTTATATATACATTTTCAACAGCTTCATTAAACCACATAGCAACGAAACCGATATTTGAATCAGATGACATTTTGATTGACTGCTCATGGTACGACCATCCTTTGGGAGTAATATGAAAAGAATTTGGACCGCGAACACTCGTTATAAATTGCTTTTCTTCACATAAATAGTTTTGAAGAATATACAAAATTTCCCTTGTATCAGAACACCATCCTACAACTTTAAGAGCATCAAACATTTTATTGTTTGTAGAAGGTACTTCGATATCAATGCCTGGGATAGGGTTATTTTTAATTATATAGTACAATATTTTTTCAGCTTTTTGAAACATGCTTGGAGGTGATAACTTTTTTAATCTAGTTAATAGGTCCATATCAATTGAACTAGGCCTATTCTCATGTACCCATCCAGCAATATTCCCTCTTTCAAAAACAGAAAAATTATGTGAATCGTTAAGATATGGGTAGAATGAGCGGGTTACTTCAAAATTGCTACATATTGAACATTCAATAGTATAAATATCTTGCAAACCACATTCTGTTTTTTTTGCATCTCTTGACAAACATATTGGGCATCTAATAGTTTCCATATTTTAACAATCTCCAAGTAGCATATGGTAAAATCCAAAATGATTAAAATTATCCTATTTTTCCGCGCGCATTCTAATTCTTTAACTTTTAAGTGCTATTAGCATGACAAATTACTACGGTTGTGTAAATTGTAATGGCAAACGTATCCAAGTAGTATCATCTGAATATGAAGAAGAACCAAAGTCCCACTTTTTAATTTCTTTAAATATGCCTTCCTTAAGTGATGGAAAATTGAAGGAAATTGTATCGGCTTCTATTTCTTCAACTTTACCATTCGCTAATATTTTTATTTTTAATACCATGTATGCAGATCCTTCGTACCCCTCCTTAAGTGCATTATTATATTGGTATCTTACAAAACTTAATCCATCTAAAACTGTTTGTCCAATATTTTCCCCTTTACGTTTTCCAGCAATTATCAATTTGCTACCCATTGTTGGCGAACCAGTAGTTTTCTCTTTTAATTGTGTAGGATTGCATGCAAAAACTGTGATAATAATTAACTGTAAATGAATTGGTTTTATTCTCATAAAAACAGCTTTCAAATTTCTCATTCCGTGCATACTCCCTTTTTTTGTCCAGTTGGCGGTCTTATTCCTCGCACCAGTTTATTGCAAATAACGGTCCCGGTCACATATGTTGTTTGTGAAGCGCTTTGGCTGAACAAATGACATATTGGCCGTGTCTTCTGTCTTAGGGCGGGGCATTCTCATTTTTCTATTCAATCCAAGTATTAGGCCTGTATTCTTTCTGAAGCCATTTGCCATTTTGCTTTTCATACTTTGCATCACCGCCGCCATTCCAGGCAGACCTGAAATTTATGATTGCTTTTGAAAATGATTGGTTAAATTGAATATTGAAAACCTCTGGAAAAGTTATATAATGCCATCCATTTCCCCAATGTTCCGTTGCGATTTCAATTCCAGGCAATAAGAATGCCCTTTTCATATGCATCATACTAAAATCAGTTTCGTCAAATTTCTTTTTACTTCCGAAGACACTGCCCAATAAATATTCGTTAAGAATATCCTCATATTTCTTTGTAAGTATTAGGACTTGTTTGTCATAGTAGGAAACGATAGGTGCAAAATTCGTAACACTGTCCTTATAGAAATGTTTTACTTTATCACTTGTCGAAAAACTGCCTCCAAGTTTAGCAAAATCATTATCAGAATAGATAAGAAAGGGTACAACACTTTGAATAACTATAAATTTGGCATCGCGGTAGAACCCAGTCGTATTTCTGGCAAAGCCGATTAGTTTATCATCATCTATTCCGCCTTTTTGATCTTTTGGCATTTTCTTAGTTTGTTCGATAAATTCCTGAAAACTTGTTGTATCAGGTTTATAAATTTCAACAAATAATTCTGAGATCGTTTGACGAATAGAGTCTTCTGGATATTTGAGGCTTCTCAAGGAATCTGATTCGTGCAACCATCCATTAAAGAATGCACGTCTACCTTCTCTTGAAGTATCTCTAAAAGCCGAATCAAGCAAATGGTATTCAGGGTAATTGATTCGGGAACTTGCATTCTTTTCTGGAGAATCATGCACTTTGGATATTGAACCTGATGAATAGCAGCTCAAGAAAAGAAAATAGAAACAGATAGTAATTTCTATATAAAATGCTTTTCTGGATTTAATTGCGTTCATGTTTTTGCCCCGCCCTCTCTTCTTTGTTTTTGTATTTCACGGCCAAAGCATATTGCAGCCGATCAATTGCGAAGTAATTGATCGAGTTAAATCCATAATCCCAAACAGTTCTCTTTTGCTCCATTTACCTGCCAGTTTTTAACAGGCGTAATTCTCTTCAAAATAACAATTGTAAGCAAAAAACTCTATACATTTTTAATAGGTTCAGGGTTCAAAAGTTCAAAGGTTAAGAGGTAGCTCGCATCTCCTCAATCCTCAACCTTAACCTCTCTTCCTCTCAACCTTCCCCTAAACCCCATAAACAACCCCACGTTCCACCGCGAACGCCTTCTCCCCGAATTCGCAACTAAGCAACTCCGCCAGACTAACCGCCTGTTCCTCTTCACCGTGGTTCACAAACCATTGCTTGTTTTTGCCGGGGATCGCTTGCGACTATGAAAGCAAGCCTTTGCGGTCTGCGTGAGCGGAGAAGCCGTTGAGAGTTGATATTTGGGCTGCAACCGGTAAGGTTTTTCCGTTGATTTGCTCCTGCTTTGCACAATCGACGAGAGCTCGACCCAGTGATCCACGCGACTGCCAGCCGACAAACATCAAGGTGGTTTTATCTCTACAATTATTTTATATCGCAGCTGGGGGAGGGGCTTGCGTTGTAACAACGCACCCTCCCCCGCAAAAAGCCAAATACCATTGTTCACATTAACAGCATTTCCGCAGCAATGGTATTTGTCTTTTTGACTCCCCTCCCGATGCGGGTATGTTTGCCACGATAAATTCTTCCTGTCGTCAGAATTTGTGGTCAAACCTCCCACAACGCCCTCTTTTATGGATTGTTTTTTATATCG
>JBNKZD010000315.1:0-36573 GCA_050301235.1 Chitinispirillaceae bacterium
AAATTGTGATGCAGTAATAAAGCAACAGACAACAAAGTCCTGCCTATTTTTGAAAAATATCATTTTCCTGAAAACAATTATCGAGGGATTCAAACTTGCGATGAATTTGCAGCTATTTGGGACTTTTTAGTGAGTTCTGAACTTATAGCAAATGCCCTCAGGCAAATTCCTGGTGCCAGCATTCAGACAATGATGCACCCTACCTGTATTCGCTTTCTGATTGAAAAAGAACAAGTCAATGTTCAACTGGAAGTTAACGTCGACACAAAATGCAGCAGTGAGGCACTCAGCACTTCATCACTTGCATCTGGGAATCAAATTCTTCCCAGAATTATTCGGGGAATGAGTTTTCCGGTTTCACTGGCACACAAACTTGCAGCATGGAATGAACGAGGGTTACTAAGAGATTTGTTTGATGTTGCATTTATGGTTAATATTCTTAATATTCAACCTGATCTGGATATCCTGAGAAGCAGGCTTGAGAATGTGAATTACCGCATTAAATCCAAAGTTAATAAAAAAAAGATGACAACTAATGAATTTGCAGAAAAGCTACAGTCAGCATCACAACACCTCACACAAGAGGCTGTAAAAGCGGAACTATGCGATTATCTTTCACCTGAAGAGCTGCCCGGACTCGAGAAAAAAATAAAAATTGCGGTCAGTAAAATAGTAACCGTTTTATATACTTAAAATATCAAGATAGAAACATATCGACAGAAAATAAAAAACTATATATACTTTCTGTCATTATGAAGCTCTACTTAAACAACTGACGGTTCCTTTTTAAACTGAGAAGTATACTCAACAAGCCGATTGAGTACATTCAGTGCTTTACCGCTATCTATGGATTGGCATGCAAAAGCAATTCCTTCACGCGGATCTTTTGCAACACCGGAGGCTGCCAGCGCAAATGCTGCATTCAGTACTACAACATCTCTGTTTATACCTTTTTTACCATTCAGAACATCACGTATAATTGATGCATTTTCCTCCGAAGTACCCCCTGCGAGGTCTTTTTTTTCCCCACGTTGCAGTCCAAACTCTTCAGGAGAGATCATGTATGTTCGTACTGCTCCGTTATTGAGTTCTGAAACTTTCGTTTCGGCAGAGATAGACATTTCATCAAGACCATCCATTCCATGAACAACATACGCATGTGGAACACCAAGGTTTCCCAGTACCGATGCAAGCACATCAGTAAGTTCAGGTGCAAATACCCCCAGCACCTGAGAACGGGCATTCGCCGGGTTTGTCAAAGGACCCAGAACATTGAATATCGTTCTGATCCCAATTTCCCTGCGGGGACCGATCGCATATTTCATAGCTTTATGCAGAAGTGGTGCAAACAGAAAACAGATACCCACAGTATCAATGCAGTTTTTCATCTGTTCAGCATTCAGGTCGATAGTAACCCCCAGCATCTCCAGAACATCAGCACTGCCGCACTTACTGGAAACAGATCGATTTCCGTGTTTTGCAACAACTGCCCCTGCACCAGCACTAACAAATGCAGATGCTGTTGAGATATTGAATGTATTCGATCCATCACCACCAGTTCCACAGGTATCGACAGTATGAAGATCTGATGCGGGAATCACTTTTGTCGCCATCTGACGCATCACCATGGCTGCACCAGTAATTTCATCTGGCGATTCACCTTTCATTCTTAATGCGGTAATAAATGATGCAATCTGTGCATCGGTCGCTCCACCGCTCATTATGCTGGTGAATACCGCAATCATCTCATCTCTGCTGAGAGATTCACCTGAAATTACTCTTTTTATGGCATCCTGGATTGTCATTTTTTCCCTCCGGCTTTTTTAAAAATATAAAAGGTTTTAATTCCCAAACCTAATACATTATATTCTGAACATACTGAACTTAGTTCCACCAGTTCTAATAGAAACGTTACTTAAATGAAAATTCAATTTCTCTGTTCTGCAGCACATTTCAAAGATCTACCCGAACCTTCCTTACCCGAATATGCAATTCTTGGAAGATCGAATGTTGGAAAATCATCCTTTATTAACCATGTACTTGTGGATAAGTCACTCGCCCGAACCTCCAAGCGCCCCGGCAAAACCTCCCTTGCCAATTTTTACCGGATTGATCAATCAATGATCTGGGTTGATCTTCCAGGATATGGATATGCCAGGGTCTCGTCAGATGAAAAAGCACGATGGTCAAAATTGATTGCCGACTACTGTCTCAAGCGAGACCCGCTTAGAGGAATACTCTGGCTTATTGATATCAGACATATAGGAGTTGCTGCTGACATCGAGGCGGCTCAATGGCTTTTAAAAATTGACATTCCAATTTTTGTTGTTCTAACAAAGGCAGATAAATTAACCAGGAAACAACGTCTCGAGCAGTTTGAACGCGCTAAAATCTTCACTAATTGTCCATGCGATCCGGCAATTTACAGTGTGAATGAACACGAATCACGAAAAAATTTCTGGGAGCATTTTGAAACATGGCAGAAATTTATCGATTCCGAAATGACTGAACAATAGCATCCCAGTCAGCATCTGGCCTTGCAACAAATGACCGTTCTTTTCCAATCGAAGGATCGGTGATTTTTATGTGGTGCGCATGAAGCATCAGACGAGATACTCCTCCGACCGGCCGATCTTTTCCATACATTGGATCACCCAAAATCGGATAACCACTGGCATAACAATGCACTCGTATCTGATGACGCCTTCCTGTATGTGGAGAAACGTCAAGCAATGTTGCTGCAGGTAACTTCTCAATAATCCGCATCGCTGTCGACGATGGTTTTCCCTGTGGATCAACACCCATTCTCCCCGAACCAAACTGACGAATAGGAGAACTGATTGTAATATCACTATTCATGACACCCTGAACCAGAGCCAGATAGTTCTTCGTTACTTTTCTACGTTCAAACTGCATACTCAAATTGCGATGGGTATAGGGATTTTTTGCAAAAAGAACAATACCACTTGTTTCAAGATCGATCCGGTGAACAACCAGACATTTGTAGTTTAATTGCTTTTCAACAATATTGACAAGGACAATATTTTCAGAAATATTTCGCCCGGGAATAACTGCGAAACCTGGCAGTTTGTTAACGACCAGAACATTTTCGTCTTCCCAAATAATCGAAAAACCGGTATAAGTAGTGCTGCTGTGCTCTTCTATTGATTTACTCCACTATAAGTTTCAAAGCATAGGATATCTTCTAATTTTTTACGGATTTTTGGTGGGATCTGATCACTCTTTTGCGGATATCCCAGAGGAGTAAACATAACAGGATCTATATGAGGAGGTAATTTAAGCAACTCACGCGCAACAGCAGCATCAAAATTTGCAATCCAGCATGTACCCAGCCCGGCTTCCTGAGCTGCAAGTGTTATATGGTCAACTGCAATTGCAATATCAATATCACCGAAATCTTTACCATCTTTGCGGCGCCAGGATTCTTCCCGGTTACAACACACACATAGAATCACTGGTGCATTGTAAAACCACTCTCTGTTGTATGCTTTGCTCAACTGCAACCTGTTTTCACGGTCTTTTATGACTATAAACTTCCAGGGCTGTGCATTACACGCAGATGGCGCAAGCCGACCAGCATTCAAAACGTTATGTAAGAGTTCATCGGAAGGCTGCTCTGATGTATAGGAGCGGACCGAGCGCCTTGCCGATATTGTATCAATAATATTCATTGTAAAACCTTTACTGCTGATTCTGCAGTTTTTCCATCTCCTTCTTCAACTGTTCGATCTCTGAATCGATCTGCTGCTGGCGATTTTCCATTTTCTGCTGTTCTTTGAGAACATCTGTCTGTCCGACTATTTTCTCAACTGTTGCAAGTGCATAATCAATATCATCAGCAATAACCGTCAGATTTCTTGAAAAGAATGATGTTCTTCCAAAATCTTCAACATAGCTATAATATTCATCAAATTTCTTCATAAAATCCTGCTGCTGCAGTTTCAAGCTGTCCTGCTGCCCGGTTCTTGAATTCAATGGCGATACTTTTGCGAAATTATCAATCTGATCAGCGAGGTAGTTATGAGAAACGCGATTACTTTCATACTGCATTTTTGCCATATCAAGAGAATCCTTTGATGGTTCCCGGATCGACTTTACCGTTTCCTGTGCTTTCTTTAAAATTGAAAGAGCTTCTCCATAATTTTTCTGGAGTAAACTGCCATATGCTTCAATCAGCATTCCTTCACATTGCAACACTGGCTTTTTTGTCGTTTTCGCAAGGAGCTGACCAGTAAGAACGCAGTCATTCCACTGACGAGCTTTCAATGCGGTCCATCCTTGCCCAAGAAGAGCATCTTCAGCATAATGACTGTTTGTTGGCACCATCCGAAGCGCCACAACAGCTTTGGACATCGCATTATCCTCATAAAAAATGTAGCCTAAAAAGACATACGATCTGTTAATGATCTCTTTTTGTGCCTCAGTTGTCGCTTTATAGCTTATACAGTTCTCAAGATAGGGAACAACTTCACTGAGATCACCACCGAGTCGTGCTTTCGCAACCGCAGTTGCATGCTGAGCAAAAACATAATCAGGATGAAGATCCGGGATAATACTAAAAAGGTCGATAGCACTTGCAGTCTCACCCTTTTGCAGGTATGCCTGCCCCTGAAGATACGCAGCGTGAAATCTCAGTGAATCCTGAACATTGGGTTTATTGAGCAGATTGAACTGCTCATTAACTTTATCAAATTCACCATTGCGATAATATACCCTCATCATGCCCAGATCGGTATGAGGAACTGCACTGCTGAGAGGAAATGCATTTCTGGTTTCTTCATAGGTTTTCAAAGCCATTTCTCTCATATCAAGTTTTTCCTGGCAGCTTCCCCTGAAATATTCTACCCAGTCATTTTTGAAAAAGTCGGGGAACTCAACAGATATTCTTGTAAATACGAAAAATGCTTCCCAGAACTTTCCTTCTGCATACAGTTTGCGTCCACGGTTGTATAACTCATTAGGTGAAAGACTGGCAAGCCGAGCCATTTTTCGTGCAAAAATCTCTTCACGGTGTTTTCCAAAATCCATTCTTACATTAAAAGTGTGCGCGGTAGCTTCATTATTCTCTTCTGTCATGATATTGTATTGATACAGAAGATCAAGATCACGACCTCTATTCAGCGATGCAAGATTGGTCCCAAGAGCAAAACCCCAGTAATCAAGAGCATTCTCATTTAACCCGAACTGCAGACTTACCTTGAGTATTCTGAGTAACCATGCCGACAATTTTAAATTTACATCCCACTCAAGCTTACTTGCAGCATCAACCCCGCCGGCACTTTTGAATTCTGATGTCGCAGCACCGATATCTTTAAGATCGAAATCAAAAGCGGTTTCGAAACGTCGTTCCCAATAATTGCCCAGCCATATCACTTTCATCGAACGAGCAAGCGAGTACGCATCACTTGGGGCAGGTGCGAATAGGTTCTGCATAGAAACACCCAGAACATGATCACCAAAAAAAGCATTACGAAACAGTCGGTAGGTTAATCCCAGGTCTAAGGTTGCCCCAATCTTTGGACTGTCACCAAAATTTGAAGTGTAGCCTAATTTTACATTAGCACCCACAGAGAATCTGTTCCAGAAATGCCAGGCGTAGGATAACATGCAAACCAGGGTGTTATTCGAAAGAGAGGTACTGTCCGAAGGCTGGATCGTACCCGAATTGAAATCGAGATCTTTATAGCTGGTCACTTCACCATCAAACTGCCCGAACAAACTCACTCCTACAGATTGATACAACCCTATTGGAATGATTGTCCCGAGATCCCCGAGTAAAAATGCCCCCTGAAGAACCGGAGCAATCCCAAGGCGAACGCTGGCATAATTTTCCTCGGTCATTAATGCCGGATTGGTGATTGGTGATCGAAGTGCATTCATACCCATCCATCGCTGGGTAACGAGAAACTCACCCGGGAGTCCATTTGCATAAATCGAATGCAGAAGAGTCGAAAGTACTATCAGACAGATTATGCTGCACCATTTTATTTTACCAATCACCATTTCACTGTACTCCCCCATATAATATGTTCAAATTCCGGAAGATATAATTTCTTAATATACTGGAAAAATATCCGTAACGCTTAACCGTATTGAAAGAATCACTATTTAGTGTATTTAAAAATAGTAACTGTTTAAAAATTTAAACAGTCCCATTTGAATTATCAGGGAATTTTTCTCATCAATGCTGTGACCTTAGGATCTTTTCCACCTGCTGAAACATACATTTCATAATACTTTTTTGCCTTTTTCATATCATTCAGACTGTAATAGATATGCCCGACAAATTTATAACCATCGATCCCTTTGGTTTCATCAATTTTTGTTGCCCTGAGATATGCATCTATTGCTTTATCTACCTGCTTAAGCAAACGATACTCGTGACCAAGCGCAATAAGGAGGAATGCATTCTTTTTATTCCGCGCAATTCCGGCATACAAAGCATCAACCGCCCTATTATGATCATTTTGCCTTGAATATACTCTTGCCATGCAGTAGTGCACTTCCGGATGATCAGACATTCTGGCTTCGACTTCCTTATAGAGCTCCAATGCAGTTGAGAAGTCACCTGAACCTTCATACGCTTTCCCCAAATCCATATAGAGTTGGACGTTATCCGGATCACCAGCCATCGCCTGCCCCAGATAGGTTATAGCATTAGCATATTTTTTTCGTGCCAGATTTATGCGCCCGCATCCAGCCTGCGCTTCGGAAACATTTGGTAATGCCCTGATAGCTTTTGTATATGCAGCAGTAGCAGCATCGAGCTTCCCGAGCACCTCATTCAATTCAGCATCAATCAGATAATGCCAGCCAGTCTTTGAAGATACCCTTGAAGTGTATTTGCGAACTTCGTCAAACTGTCTCTCAAGAATCAACTGATGACACAAACGATATAACGCTTCGCTGTTTCTGGGATTCTTCTGTACAACTTTGATCAGCATTTTTTTCGCCTGATCATTCTGTTGCAGCTTCAGATACACATTTGCCAGTTTGGCAATCAGTGCATCATTTTCACCGCCGATACTTTGTGCTCTCTCAAAAACGTTTACCGCCTTTTTATAGTCCCCGTTAGCACTATAAATATCGCCCAGTGCAGTATAACATTCACCGCAAGATTGATCAGACGACACCGCCCCTTCGAGCAGCTGCAACGCCTTATCGTTTTCACCCTTCGATTTGTAAATCAATCCGGCAATACGCAAAGCAGCAGCATTGGTGCCGGCCCCCGAAATCGCGGGTTGTATGAGCCTGAGCGCTTCAGTGTATTTACCTTCACTGTACAGAAGCTCTGCAGAAGCAAGTCCGTACGTCTGACTGTTCGGATCCAGTTTTGCTGCTTTCTGAAGATAAATGCGTGCAGAACTGAACTTTTTCTGCTCCCGCTGAGCAGAACCGATAAGATAACAGAGCTCGGCGTTATTCTTGTCTGTTTGATACGCTTTGAGAAGATGTGCTTCCGCTTTTGCAAACTCCTGTTTCTTATAGTTATACCGTCCCAACTCCAGATTGAGCTCGGAATTCTGTGGAGAACAGAGTGATGCAGCATTGATATGATACATCCGACGTTCATCGTTACGTTTTTTTTCGTACAACCGTGCAAGTTGCATATGTATATCAACCTGACATTTACGCATACCTGCAACTGTTTCGAAAGCCTGAATTGCATCTGATTCCATATCCTGTTTCAAAAACAGATTGGCAAGCTCTAGTTGAAGATCATAGGAACCGGGTTTCTTTGCAACAAGCTCCCTGAGCAGTTTCACAAGTACATTCCAGTTACCTGCAGCTCTGTTACCATCAACCAGCAGTTTCAGTAATTCATTGTCATCCTGATTAAGATTCTTTGCTCGGGAAAACATGTCAAGAGCCTGGCTGGCACGGTCAAGTTTTAAATAAACCTTCCCAAGCGATTTGAGGACTTTAAAATCATTATTTTTTATTGATATCGCTTTCTCTAACGCAGTAGCTGCCTCAGAGTATTGAGCCTGACGGGTATATAAATTACCCAACTGCACCCAACCATCATAGTCTTTACTATTGTTTTTCAGATATGCTTCAAACTGAGTAATCGCTTCTTTTCCACCTGCAGCAGTTCCCTGGCTGATAAGTGCTCTGGCAAGTATGCCATTAAGATCTGGTTCAGCCTCTTTGAATGCTACCGCTTTCTTAAGAACAGGGATTGCGCTTACCAACTTATGTGATTCTACATAAAGCCTTCCCAAACGGTCGTAATTACGGTAATCAGCCGGGTAGAGTCGTGTATTTTTCGCGTATTGTGTAATAGCAAGCGGTACCTGTTTGAGTTTTTCATATAAGGTCCCGACCCGGAATGCATAATCCTGATTCTTACCTTTTGTCAAAAGATACTTTGAGTAATACTTAACCGCATCATCATACCTTCCCAGTGTATCAGCAATCCGTGCAGATAACTCAATAGCTCTGATATCCTGAGGATTTTTTCGCTTAATAAAAGCGAGATGCTCGAGAGCTTTCTCAAATTGACCAAGTGCAAAATAGGATTCAGCAAGTAGCCGTGCTTCGTTTGCATTAATGTATGCAGATGACAGTTCCCCAAGCAGTGATATAACCTTTTTGAAATTTCCTGATTCAAATTCAATCCCTGCAAGTTTAATCTTACCTTTTGGATCTATTACATCTTTTTCGAGTGCAGTACTATACATACGGGCGGCCTTATCAGTTGCGCCGGTTTTTTCAAAAAGTGCTGCTGCTTCAAGAAGGTATTTACTATTGGTTGTTTTATTTACTGAGTACAAGTCATAGCAGACTTCAGCAGCTGCGCTGTCATTTCCCTTCCTTTTATAAAGAGTTATCAATTTTACCCGTTCATCTTCTGATGATGTGTTCTTCTTTATACTCTGCCTGTATGCTTCAATAGCCCGATCGGTAAAACCCAGATTCTGGTATTCCAGAGCAATTTGTGACCATGTTGCAGCATCTGCATCACCCATTGCTGTAGCCTTTTCAAGATAAGTACCTGCAGATTTTCCATCCTTGAGTCGCAAATAGAGCAGCACCAGCCGATAATACACTTCAGCACCTGTACCACCGCCAGCTTTCACCAGTTTTAAATACTCATTTTTTGCCGAAAGAGCTGATTCCGTTGTAAAACTGAGATCAGCAATTATTTTCTGGAGCTCCAGATCACTCTTTGAACCCAATTCCTTACGATAATAGAGGAGGGCTTTATCATACTGTTTACGCTCAAGAAAAGCATCTCCGATCATTCTGTTAAGTTCAGGAATCTGATCCTGACAGGTTTTCATTGTTTCCAGGATGCTAAGTGCAGAACCAGCTTCACCTTTCTTGAGATACACGATAACCAGTGCAGCACGAACGGTATCTTTCTCTTTAACCAATGTAAGTGCCCTGGTGAGATTTGTAAATGCCTTGTCATATTCTTTGCTTTTAACATATAGTTTTCCAAGTTCAGTAAGCACTTTTCCATCCTCAGAACCGGAACGGGCGCCAGCTTCCAGGTGCGTTCTTGCTTTTACACTATCACCAGCAGCAAGTTCGAGTAAACCGATGTTTTTCTGAAGCTCACCATGATTTGAAAAACGCGACTCGATCGAATATAAAATTGCCAGTGCTTTTTTGATATCTCCCGATTTCTGAGCTATTGCAGCAGTCTTGATAAAAAGGTCGACATCATTTGGAGCTTTTTTTAAAACCTTTTCATATTGTGACAGCGCTTTGCCATACTGGCCAGTTGACTCATATAGATCTGCCAGATAACGTACAGGGTCCGTTTCTGATGGCAACAGGGTTGTTGCATCAAGAAGTGCTTCAATCGCATCCTCTTTTTTGGAAAGTTGCATGAGAGCTCTACCGCGTTCCACCTGTGCCCAGCCACGTTCAACATTCATTTTCAGAAGACGATCGGCATAATCAAGCGCTTCTGTGCCTTTTCCAGCATCGTTTGCTTTGCGTGCATAAAAAAGCAGAGCAAAAGGGTCCTCAGGATCAGAAGAGAGAATCGATTTGAAAACTTTCTCAGCTTCACTCTTTTTTCCAGCAGCTGTGTAGGCAATAGCCAATTCTGAACTGAGTTCAGAGGATTTCACCCCTTTTTTCTGGCCAAGCAATGCGATTCTGATAGCATCTTCGTTGCGTTTTGCTTTCCTGAAATTTCTGGTTAACGGAACATATACCGGAGTATATTCTGGTATTGTCATAAAAAGAATATTCAATGCCTCAGTTGCATCAGCATATCTTCCGACAACCTCAAAAAATAAACCTGCGCGATAATATCCCAGCAGTAGCGACCGATCTTTTTCGCACAAAGCTCTATATTCATCCGCCAGACGGGAAGAATCGATATTAACTTCAAACCGTTCTTTAACAATCAGATCTCCGAGTGCAGAAATATTTTTCAAATTTCCGCCTACAGCCGGCATTCGAACAAATCTTGCAAGCTCTTTTTGTGGAGTGATATCAAAAGCGACCATCATCAATCCAACAAGCTCATCGATGCCGCTTCCAAACTCATCAGCTTTAAAGCTTTTTTCAACGGTTGTGAAAAGTTGACCATTTTTAACTGTGATAATCTCTGCATAGTAATAAATCATTTTATCCCGAGTGAGCTCATATTTCTGATCAAGATAATAAGGCACATCAAGTTTCTTCGCAGCATCAAGATACTCTGACTGCTGTGGTTTTTTTTTGAAATCATTATGTCCTCGCACCAACCGGCTCACATCATCGGGTCGTATGATTGTTACTCCATCAATAGCAGCAAATTTGAATTCCAGTGCTGCTTCGATCAAAGCCGGGACCCATTTACTTTCTGAACCAGAAGCAACATTGAGCGGTCGCCCCATCAGTAAAGAAATATTAGTGGGAGCCTCTTTTTTTGCAGTGGCGGATGATGATTCTGCTGAATCCTGAGAATAAACAAATCCAGTCGAAACCAAACAAAGCAGGCAACCAAAAAAAACCACAACATTACTTAATCGCATAAATCTTCCCTTCAGGCATCATCATCTAAATCCAGCCCACATTTCCACTGATAAAAATAATACTTTTCCTCGTTTTTCGTCGAGGAATCTATAATAATATCTAAAAAAAAAGAACCGGCAAAAAATACCGGTTCTTTTTTTTAAAAAACGCTGAAAAAAGATTACTGGAGCAGCGAAAGCACACTTTGAGGGAGTTGGTTCGCCTGAGCCAGCATCGATGTACCTGATTGTGTAAGAATCTGGTTACGAGTAAACTGAGCAGATTCATGAGCGAAATCGACATCACGGATCTGCGATTCAGCTGCCTGCTGGTTGGTATTTGACACCAGAAGATTATTGATAGCATGATCCAGTCTGTTAATGAACGCACCCATGTTGGAACGCATGGTGTTGACGCTGTCGATAGATTCATCCAGCACCATAATTGCGTTAACAGCCTCTGTCTGCGAAGTAAGTGATGTACCTCTCAAACCGAGTTCACCGTTAGCACCAGCTCCAAAACTTTCACCAAGCTCTTCCGTTGTTAAGGTATCGATGGTGATTGTAATACTGTCAGATCCATACTGATCATTAGCATCGATCCACAATGCAGAACCGGTAGCACTCCCCTGCCCTCCAATACCAAAGCGCTCGTTTGCATTTGTACCCGTTGAAGAGATCAACTTCATTCCGTTATAATTAGTTACCTCAGCTATGCGGTCAATTTCACTTACAAGCTGATCAAATTCCTGATTGGTATATGCTCGTTCAACCGAAGTCAATGTATCATTTGAAGATTGAACTGCCAGTTCACGCATACGTTGAAGAATTTCGGAAATCTCATTTGCGGCACCTTCAGCAATATTGATTGCAGCAATACCATCCTGAGCGTTACGCATTGCCTGTGCAGTACCTTTTACCTGAGTACGCAAGTTTTCAGAAACACCAAGACCAGCAGCATCATCTGAAGCACGGTTAATTCTGAGACCTGTAGACAACCGTTCAAGAGACTTATTCATGTCGCGACCGACTTTGAACAGTGAACCCTGAGTAACCATTGATGGGACATTATGATTGATACGCATAGAAAAACCTCCGTGTTGTGAATGATACCCTGCGTTGTGATATCATCCGTGGTGATTAAATCATGGCATCCTTGCCATTTTTCTAAAGTCGAACATCGAACCTTTCTTTTGCTTTGCTCCTCCTTGTTAGTGATTCACAAGTGCTTTCATAAAGAGTATCGACGTTTTTATTTTAGCGCTTTAGTACTTTTTTAAATTTCAAAAGGAATCTCAATCCTCCGTACGCCATCACCAAGATCAGAAAATCTTATAACTACCCTATGAGCGGGTAAAACTTCAGAAAACATCAACCCCCATTCTATAATACAGGCACCATCACTGTTACAATACTCTGTAAACCCAATTTCATCCAGTTCAGCAGCTTTTTCTATCCGATAAAAATCAAAGTGGTACAGATTAATTACCGGCGAATGGTATATATTTACAATAGAAAAACTTGGACTGCGAACAATAATGGATGTATCCAGTGATTCCACGATTCCGCGAACAAACTCGGTTTTCCCACACCCCAGCCCGCCATCAAGAACAATCACATCACCGGCTGAAATTTTTCCTGCAAAACGAGCCCCTGCATGACGGGTTTCAATTACACTTTTTGTTGTCAGTATCATTGTATTGAACCTCTGTTACCAGCTATTTTTTCTCAAATATCCCAAAAGGCATAATCATCTCATCCATCGAAATTCCCCCCTGCTGAAAACTTGCTTTATAATATTTCGCATAGTTCTCAAACTTTTCCGGCTGAACAAAATGATAATTTTCTTTTGCAATGATACAACTGGTGCCGTCTTTCAGCGATGGTAGCCCGAAATGGCCGGGATCTCCAAGATACACCACCCGCCGTTCATCAGAAGAGATCCGATCTCCGAATATGTAGCGTACTTCAGCATTAAAATCCGGCGCACTGTAAAGCTCTGTTCCCCGTGTGCACAATGTCATGCCATGATCTGAAGTTATCACAACCGTCCACTTTTTCTCCATTGCATCACGGATCACCCCAAGAAGCGCAGAGCGCTGAAACCAGGCAATTGCGAGCTCTCGGAATCCATTCTCATCCCGTGCAATTTCCTTTATCAACGATGAAGATCGTTGATTCTGAAGAATAAGATCGTAAAAATCTACCGCCACAACCTTAAGCGGTGATGCACAGTTACTGCCTACTGCAACTAAAGGTTCTGCCCCGTCAGTATGAGGGGACACCCGCTGAAACCAGCAGTTATCATCACCGGGATCAATCCCCAGTGAACGGATCTTTTCTAAAAGGAGCTCCCTTTCATATCGGGAACTCTCTTCCGCAGTCTCTGTACCGGTACTCCATAGATCAGGTTTTTCCAGAGCTATTGTGGCAGGTAATTTTCCCGAAAACAACGCATTTCTTGCAAATGAAGAAACGGTCGGCAATATCGAGAAATGATAGTAGCGTTTGACAACTCCTCTGGAACTAAGAATTCTTTCAAATTCCATATAGTGATCCAGTCGTAGACCACTTAAGACGATGAAAAACACCTTTTTCCCGTTCTGGAGAAGCGGGTAAAGATACTTGTCAACGACTGCATTGGAAAGGACCGGCATATCCCCCTCGCCTTTGATCCAGCGGGCATAGTTTTCTGCAGCATAATCAGAAAACAGTTTGTTGCAATCGGATTTCTGACCAGCATGCGCCTGCCTGACACCTTCATCCTCCAGTTTCTCGATCTCAAGATCCCAGCTGGTGAGATTCTCGTGCAGCTTGATCCAGTCCTGAGTCGTGATTCTGTTAGAGATTGCCGTCCTGATATTTGAATAATTCCTGACGAACTTCTGTTTTACCTTTGATGATATTATCTGTTTAGCATCAAGAATTTTTTTACATACAAGCAGGATTTGGCTGGGATTTACCGGTTTTGTAAGATATCCATCGATCTTTTTCCCAAGCGCATCCTCCATCAGCTGCTCCTCTTCACTTTTTGTCACCATGACAACGGGTATCGATGCATCCAGATCTTTGATCTCTTCAAGAGTTGTCAATCCATCCTTACCCGGCATTTGTTCGTCGAGAAGCACAATATCAAACTCACGGGGATTCTGTTGAATCATTTGTATCGCATCGTCCCCTGAAAACACAGGAATAACACTATAGCCGCGTGTTTCGAGAAACATGATATGCGAACGTAAATACTCTATCTCATCATCAACCCACAATATCTTCTTTCTCTGACCTGGCATTTCTCCCCCGCTCCTTTGCTGTCTTTCGATAAAATCTGTACACACAACCAGATAAACCACTACATCAGTGTAGTGACACGATCAGTGTTCCCCCACTATTGGCAAGTCAATACAGAAAACGGTCCCCTTATCTTTTTGAGACCAACTTACATATATTCTACCATTATGGTAATCTTCTACAATCCTTTTTGATAATGTCAGCCCCAAACCCCATCCGCGTTTTTTTGTAGTAAAGCCCGGAGTAAAAACCTGGTGCTGCACATCACGAGGCATTCCTTTTCCATTATCCTTCTGCATGATCCGCACGATCTTTTCTGCTTTTACACATTCGGTTTTCAGTTCAATTGACCCGTTTTCCCGCACAATCGCATCAATGGAATTTTTTAACACATTCTCCAATACCCATTCTATGAGATCTCTATTGACATTAACACTGGGAACACACCCTAACTCAAACTTGATATCAATGTGTTTTCGTAAAAGCGGTAATCGCATTTTGTAATATTCGGTCACATCTCTGATCAACTCATTAACATCCACGACACTGAGCGCCGGAACCGATCCAATCTGACTGAATCGAGCTGTAACTTTTCGCAACCGGATAAGATCATTATCCATATCATCACAGATCTTTCGAATCTGTGACATGAACACCTCCGGTTCAATAGGAGGATCAGCTTCATGAATGGTGCGTATATATTCCGTCCAGCCCATCAGTGAAGATATCGGTGTACCCAGCTGATGCGCGGTTTCCTTTGCAAGTCCGACCCAGAGATTGCTCTTCTCCGTTGAACGGACTATCTGAACAACAACATACGTAATCGCGAAAAACGCACAAAGAATCAGTACCTCAAAATACGGCAAAAAAGAAAGAATATTAAGAAACAGATTGTTACCTATCAGCAGATAACCAACCTTTACCTTGCCATTCTGTACAAATAACGGGTATGGTTTGTTCTGTCTTTTTATTATGTCTACTTTTTTTTGAACAGCATCCAGCTTCTTTAATGGCAGCCTGAGCACCTCGGCCCTGTGAACAGATTGACTTCTAAACTGAAAGAAATGATCCCATCGCAGCGGCACCCAGTTTGTATCGGTGACTATCACTGGTAACTCAAGCACCCGAATCATATTAAAGAAGGTGTCCAGGACCTCTGTAGAACTTGTATCCCTGAGCAGGTGTTCCGCTGCAACCTTTACATATGCATCAATAGTCCGCTGCCGTTCGTTTTTAAGATGCCTTGTTGAAAACAAGGCGTACCCATTGTATAACACAATCAGAAGTGCACCTGTACCAAAAATCACTTTTTTTCCAGCAGCTGCTATAAGCTTTCTGAGCACACCCCATCTGGAAATCCTGCGAACGATCCTGCGAAAACGATGCATCACACCGGCTTTATCTCCTTGATACCGTTCATGTATTTCTGAAGGACTTCCGGAACACGAACCGTTGCATTTTCAGTCTGGTAGGTTTCCAGAATCGCAACGATAATTCGAGCAGTTGCCAGACCGCTTCCATTTAGTGTGTGTGCAAACCGGGGCTTTTCGCCACTGCCAGGACGATACTTCAGATTCAATCTGCGAGCCTGAAAATCCTCAAAATTACTGCATGAAGAAACCTCAAGGAATTTCTGTTCACCAGGCGCCCATGCTTCAAGATCGTAACACTTCGCAGCTGCAAACGACATATCAGCATCGCACAGAGAAAGTACACGGTAGTGAAGCCCCAGCGCTTCAAGGATTCCTTCAGCATCTTTTAGCAGCATTTCGTGTTCATCGTATGATGTTGACGGATCAACTATCTTTACCAATTCAACTTTATTAAACTGATGAACCCTCAGATACCCTTTTGTGTCTTTACCATAACTGCCAGCCTCACGACGGAAACAGGCGCTGTATGCACAATATTTAATCGGTAACTCTTTTACATCAAGGGTTTCATCCCTGTGAAGATTTGTCACTGGAACTTCAGCTGTTGGAATACTGAACAGCTCATCTTCACCAATGTAATACATCTGTTCACGACTTTTCGGCAACTGACCGGTGCCAAACAGACTTGCTTCATTGACAAGAAATGGCGGGAAAATCTCTGTATACCCGTTCTTTTGAGTATGAGTATCAAGAAAGAAATTTATAAGAGCACGGTCCAGAAGAGCCCCCATACCCTTAAGCACAGGGAAACCGGCACCACTTACCTTGGCTCCACGGGGAAAATCGATAATATTGAGATGTGCGCCCAGTTCAAGGTGATCTTTAGGTTTGAAATTAAACTCCGGTTTCTTCCCCCACTCTGCAACAACGACATTGTCCTTCTCGCTTTTGCCGTGTGGTGCAGTACCGTGAGGGATGTTAGGAATCCGGATCTGAATTTCATACATCTCATCTTCGACCTTCTTCTGTTCAACATCGAGGTCTTTTATTTTATCCGAAACCTGTTTCATATTCTCAATAAGCTCGGCAGCATCCTTCTTCTCTTTTTTAAGACGTGCAACCTCCATCGAGCGGTCATTACGAAGATTTTTAAGTTGTTCAACTTCCTGAATAATATCTTTTCGCTTGTGATCAAGCTCCAGCAGAGCTTTGATATCCACCGGGCTTTTTTTATTGTTGGTTGCCTGAATGATTGCCTCGGGATTTTCCCTTATACGCTGCATATCCAGCATTTAAATTCTCCTGATCAGTAAAAAATGTAGAATATCTGATAAATATAATAGAAGAATCTGAGGGTTCAAATATAATATGGACGCCACGAGGCGATTTGGTGGGGCCCAGACCCATAGTTGCAACGGTCAAAGTTTGTGTGCCCGCACCTAGTAGCCTCTGGCGTCGTCGGAAGGAGAGAGCGAACTCGGATTTCTTTCAGTTCGCTTCACAGTGATATATCGACACTATTTCATTCTTCACTGATTAAGGTTTACACTAGCGCTTGAATGCAGCGCTTTTATTTTCTCTTTCCTCCTCTCCATTCATTATTGGAGAGGGGGACCAAGGGGGTGAGGCGATCTGCGAAATATGAGTAAGTATTGCAGGTGTGATACAATGAAAACCTCAGAAAATCCTTTTCTTAACACGCACTGCCACTTGACAACAATTCTACCGCAAATACTCCAGCATCAGATTTACCCACGCATACTCACATGTATATCCATTTGCATCATAAAACTGCTTCAGTCCTTCATAACGATTTGTGACATTAAAGTCGGTCACATGCTGCAATTTTCTTAAACATACCGGGCACAGAAATGCCGGCTGCGCATCACCCTCATGTAAATTATTGCAGCCATTCATATTACATTGATACGCAATACAGTGATCCATCCCGAACATATGCCCGATTTCATGGGTGAGTATTTTACAGCTGCGCATCAGCAGAAGTTTATGATCGGTTGTGTCCTCTTCACTGTAAAACGACTGATCGAACCTGCAGAAGCTGAATACACCCACCCTCTGTTCATATGATGCGTACCCGAAAATAAAATTCCATGAAAGATCGGGATAGAGATCTTCCATGGTGACACCAATTACACAATAAGCATCTTTGGGGATATGATGTAACAAATAGGACAATATCACTCCTGCATGAAGTTGCCTGTTACCTGAATTTGGATTTGTTCGGGGGAAAAATTGCTTCTGCATAGGTTTCGCAACCTTCAGTAGTTTCACCGGAATAGTGAAATAGGATTCGGTATACTGCCGCAATAATTCAAGTGATGGACTTTTTCCTCTGGAAAAATACCACAACGGTTGAATGTAGATGTATCTCCTGATTGAATCCAGATCATTTCGTGGGGCAACAAGGAACTCATCAAAGGTCTGACCATTTTCTTCATGGTTAGCAAGCCAGTCACCCGGTCCCGGTTCAGGAACTGATTGAAATAAACCACTGACCGAAAGCTCCGGGAAGGATGCCAATTTTTCATTATATGTAGCAGTATCTGACGCACAATGTTTAATTTCTCTAAATAACCGTTCATTTCTACCAATTTTGTTGAATACCAGTACTAAACCTACAACCACGCTCGCAAATAGAACATATTTGTAACGATTCATCATTACACCTTTTTTTAACCGCTTCAACTACAATAACGTTCAATTTAGTTTATTCATTACAACAAATATTAACAAAATTATTTAGTTGCTTTTGTATTTTTAAAGCATTATTTTTAAGGCCTGCTTTTCAGAAACTGCCGGGTAAGGCAATTTAGAAGGTTGGTTAGCTATTCATTTGAATAAGTATTTTCAACTCAATTTGACTAAGCAGAATAACAACAACCGGAGTTACACTTAATCCTCCCTGCTACACAACAACTCTTTAACTTTTACAATTGAATTTATTTATGTCACTACCATTATTTTTAGTTGTTTTTCCATTATTGACAGCGCTGATCCTTTTACTGATTAATAATAACCGCGCCCGTTCTGCTGTAGTTATCTCTTCTTTCATCGTGCTTGCCGGTGCATCAATAGCACTTTCTGTCAAATATGTTAAAATTGACATGCAGTTTTTATCTGTTCCATGGCACATGACTGACCATGTCATCCTTGTTGCAGAGATTCTTCTTTCTGCGTATGTCCTCTATACGTCAATAAAAAACAAACAGATTATTATTACACTTCTTGTTCTGGCCCAGTTTCTTCCACTACTCTGGTTTGAATTTAAAGGCCCGCATGTTGAAATTGCAAATCCTCTACTTGTAGACCGACTCTCAGTTGTAATGGCGCTGATCATCGGTATAGTCGGCGGAATTATCAGTATCTATTCACTTGGATATATGCGCGATTTCCACGAAAATTATCACAAAGAAATTAAAGATAAACGACGGTTCTTTTTCTTTATTGTCTTTGCATTTCTCAGCGCAATGTTTGGTATTATTTTCTCGAACAATCTACGCTGGCTCTATTTCTTCTGGGAAGTTACAACAGTAAGTTCATTCCTTCTAATTGGTTACAAGGGTACTGAGGAGTCAAAACGTAATGCATTTCTTGCTTTACGGTTGAATGTTCTTGGAGGCCTGGGCTTTGCCGGTGCAATAATTTACCTTCAAACCCGCGTTGGTTTCCTTGAACTGGATAAAGTAATGTTCTCAGAAAAGTCTCTGGTTCTGCTACCTGTGGCCCTGATGAGTTTTGCGGGTCTTGCCAAATCAGCCCAGCTGCCTTTTTCAAAGTGGTTACTCGGAGCAATGGTTGCGCCATCACCGGTATCGGCACTTCTCCATTCAAGTACAATGGTAAAAGCAGGTGTATACCTTGTAGTACGCTTTGCAAGTGTTCTTCAGGGAACAACTGCAGGTTTTATGATTGCTTTAATCGGCGGGGTAACATTTCTTGCATGTTCATGTATCGCAGTCAGTCAAAGTGATGCCAAAAGAGTGCTTGCTTATTCTACAATTGCCAATCTTGGTTTAATTGTACTTTGCGCAGGCGTAGGCACCTATGAAGCTGTATGGGCAGCGATATTACTAATCATTTTTCATGCCGTTGCAAAATGCCTCCTGTTCCTTTGTGTTGGTGTTGTTGAACATAAAATTCACAGTCGTGATATCGAAGATATGTCTGGTCTCATTGTTACCATGCCTAAATTGTCCATCATGATGCAGATCGGTATGGCTGGTATGTTCCTGGCACCGTTTGGAATGCTCATAAGCAAATGGGCTGTTCTGCAGGCTCTCGTTGATTACAACCCGATTCTTGCTGTATTTGTTGTTTTCGGATCATCAGTCACTCTTTTCTACTGGGTAAAGTGGATGGGACGTCTCCTGACTGTTGTTGGCAACAAGGAGGAGCTTGAAAGTACGGTGCATAAGAGTGAATGGTTTTCTCTGGGCGGGTTGTCCCTTCTAACAGTTGCAGCCTGTGGTTTTTTCCCGGTAGTAGCAAACTTTCTGATTGAACCATACATTTCTGAGATTTACCATGCAACGGTGGATATGGGACATAATAATATCCTTATAATGCTTATAATGCTTTCAATGATAGCACTTTTCCCACTCAGTTTTTTCAGATATGGTAAAAAAGTAAAAGTTGTTGATGCCTATCTCGCAGGTGCAAACACACCTCAGGGAATCAATTTTGTCAATTCGCTCTATGGGGCACAACAGATGCAGATGCGCAGTTATTATATGCAGGAACTTTTTGGTGAAAAGAAACTGTTTCTCATTGGTACAATCGTTAGTTCAATTTTAATTCTTATTTCAGTGGTGGCATCAATATGCTGAGAATTTCATTTGTCCTTCTATACGTAATTCTTGCTCCTTTATTAGGAGGTCTGCTTTCCGGTCTCGACCGCAAAATCACTGCACGTTTGCAGGGACGCGTCGGTCCCCCCATTTTCCAGGCATTCTATGATGTCTTCAAATTATTCCAGAAAGAGACACTTGTTGTACGTAGATCACAGAATTTTTATATAGTTTTTTCACTAATTCTCGTTATCTTTACAACAGGATTATTCGCATGGGGTGCAAATCTGTTGCTGGTAATTTTTGCGCTTACTCTCTCAAGTATCTTTTTTACCCTCGCTGGATATAAAGCAAGTTCCCCCTACAGCTTTATAGGTTCTCAACGAGAGCTTGTTCAGATTGCATCGTATGAACCGGCAGTCCTTCTTTCTGCAATCGGTATGTACATGATTACAAAAAGTTTTGATGTTGATAAAATCTTCTTTTTTGGCAAACCATTATTCATCCCTCTGGCTGGTATTACACTTTCGTATCTTTTTATACTTCCCATAAAGATGCGTAAATCTCCATTTGATCTTTCTACTTCACATCATGCACATCAGGAACTTGTTAAAGGTATAACTACCGAATTTTCAGGCAGAGCACTTGCGATGATTGAAATTACCCACTGGTATGAAAGTGCTATCGCTTTAGGTATAGTCTTTTTATTTTTTGCCTGGAATCCTCTAATCGGACTTCTGGCAGCAGCTCTTGCTTTTTTCCTTGTTATTATCATCGACAACTCTTTCGCTCGTGTTAAATGGCAGAAAACATTTACAAGTTCATGGCTTTTTGCATTGATTCTTGGTGTCGGAAACATCATTCTCTTATCTTATCTGGCGAAATAAACTATGTTAAAAAAATCACCATGGGTAATCCATTATGACGCATCCAGCTGTAACGGCTGTGATATTGAGGTGCTGGCATGTCTGATGCCAACCTTCGATGTTGAACGGTTAGGTATTATCAATGCTGGAAACCCCAAGCATGCAGATATCTTTCTTGTTACCGGCTCTGTAAACGAAGCAAACAAAGAGGTCATTCAAAACATCTATAATCAGATGCCTGATCCAAAAGTCGTTGTTGCAATCGGTATCTGTGCATGTACCGGAGGTATTTTCGCTGAGTGCTACAACATCTCCGGTGGAGTTGACAAAATTCTTCCCGTTGATGTCTATGTCCCTGGCTGTGCTGCACGTCCGGAAGCTATTATTGAAGGTGTTGCCAAAGGCCTTGACATTCTTGTTGAAAAGAAGAAAAAACTGAAAAGCATGGCTAAAGGTCTTGAAGAACTCACCATTACCCGTGCAGAACTTGCTGATGCTTCGGAATTACTTCATATTCAGAAACTTGCATTCCAGAGTGAAGCCGAAATATACAACGATTTCTCACTATCGCCACTGAGGCAGAATCTTGATGAAATTCAATCCGATTTCCAGACCAGGACTTTCTTCAAGGCTGTTATGAATTATACCATTGTCGGTCTTGCTCGTGCACGCATGGAAGGATCCATCTGTCATATCGGGCGACTGGCTGTTAATCCCGTTTACCAGAATATGGGAATCGGAAAAAAACTGCTTTCTGCTGTTGAAAATCATTTTAATACAGCCGAAAGTTTTCAACTATATACCAGCCACAACAGCAAACGAAACATCTTTGTATTCGAGCGGCAGGGATATAAATGGTTTAAAAAGGAACCGGTCTCAGAAAAAAGGGAACGGATATTTTTTGAAAAGAAAAATGTAAAGGATTGATTTATGATTGAAGAACAGAAACTGATCACGATCAATGCCAATGAATTAGTAGCACGCACCGAAGAGATGAAAAAGACTAATCACCGGCTTGTCCAGATATGTTGTGCAAAAGTCGGCGAAACAATCGAAGTCAATTACTCGTTTGACAAAGATTATCAGTTCACTAATTTCCGAATTGTACTTTCACTGGATAGCCTCAAACTCGACAGTATCAGCAGCATTTACCTGCCTGCACTACTGTACGAAAATGAGATGCATGATCTATTCGGTGTCGAAGTAAAAAACATTGCAATCGATTACAGCGGTACATTTTACCGTACTTCGGTAAAGACTCCTTTCAATCCCAAAGAAGTAAAGGAATAATCTGATGGAAGCTAAGAAAAGAACTATTATTCCTTTTGGTCCTCAACACCCGGTTCTTCCCGAACCCATTCACCTGGATCTCGTCCTTGAAGATGAAAAAATTGTTGAAGCCATTCCTTCAATCGGATTTATTCACAGAGGGTTGGAAAAGCTCGTTGAAAAAAAAGATTATATAGATTATGTCTATGTTGCTGAACGAATCTGCGGAATCTGCAGTTTCATTCATGGAATGACCTATAGCATCGCAATTGAAGAGATCATGAAAATTGATGTCCCCATGCGAGCTCAATTTTTAAGAGTGATCTGGGGTGAACTTTCCAGAATTCATAGTCATCTGCTGTGGCTTGGTTTAATGGCTGACGGCTTTGGATTTGAATCTCTTTTCATGCAGAGCTGGCGCATTCGTGAACGGATCCTTGATATCATTGAAGAAACTACCGGTGGTCGTGTCATTTTCGGTTCCTGTAAAGTGGGAGGCGTTCGTCGCGATATCAGCAAAGAAAAAATGCAGGAGATCATTCAGCGGCTCAGCGGATACGAAAAAGAGATCAAAGAACTTGCCAATGTCTTTATGAAAGATGCATCTGTTAAACACCGCCTCTGTGGAGTGGGCGTTTTATCAAAAGATGAAGCATATGCTCTTGGTGCTGTTGGACCAACTGCACGCGGATCAGGACTGGTAACCGATATGCGCACACTTGGATATGCAGCATATAAAGAGATCAATTTCGAACCAATTATCGAAACAGCCGGAGACAGTTACTCCCGTTGCGTCGTACGAATAAAGGAAATTTATCAATCAATCGATATGATCCGTCAGGCTGCAACTAAAATGGTTGAAGGGCCCATCGATGTTAAAGTAACTGGCACTCCTAATGGTGAATTTTTTGCCCGTACCGAACAACCGCGCGGTGAAGCTATCTATTATGCAAAAGCAAACGGCACCAAATTTCTTGAACGTATGCGCGTACGTACGCCTACATTTGCCAATATTGCACCGCTTTTAAAAATTTTACCGGGATCCAGTCTCGCCGATGTACCTGTCCTTATCCTTACTATCGATCCTTGTATCAGTTGCACAGAGAGATAATTATGCACTTTTTTGTAATGTTAAAAACACTGGTTAAAAACCTCTTTTCAAAACCGGCGACTGTTAAATTCCCCTTTGCACCCCGTGAGTTTCCTCAAGGATCCAGAGGTCAGGTGGTAATTGACACCAGCACATGTATTTTTTGTGGTCTTTGCCAGCGCAAATGCCCAACTGCCGCAATCACTGTTGTCCGCACAGAAAAGAAATGGTCAATTAAACGAATGGGATGTATTTCCTGTAGTAACTGTGTTGATGTCTGTCCTAAAGACTCTCTGAAACTGGATACTAAATATACTACCCCCGGATTTCAAAAACTGGAAGAAACCTACAATGCATGAACACCACGCAGTCCAGAATCTTGTTAACCAGGCGATTGAGAAAGCCGATCAGCAAGGTATCAAAAAAGTGAAGAAAGTTGTCTTTGGCCTTGGGGAACTTGTCGGTTTTGATGATGTTTCCATTGGCTTATATTTTGAACAGATGACTTCAGGAACACCACTTGAAGGTGCAGCTTTGGAAATCAGGCATCACCGGCCAAAACTTCAATGCAAAGATTGCTCGCTGGTTTTTGAGGACCCCAAAAGGGAATTCAAATGCCCCGCCTGTTCAAGTATGAATCTATCTCTTTTGGCCGGAAAAGAATTCAGCCTTGAGAGTATTTCAGACTGATTTTTTCCAGCTGCGACTCTCTCCTCAATATACGACCTTTAGAGTGCACCTTGATCCTGAAATGACGGGTCAAAGGGTGATTAACAGATTGTATTCAGTTTGTTCAGGATCATTATTTCCCAGCTTTTTCAGGATCAGCTTGATCCTGTTTCGTATAAATTACAGTCCAAAATGTTATTTAACAAAAAGCACAATTTTTCTTACCATATCAGCCTCTTTTATTACATTTTTATAAAACAACGCGTTGTTCATACTGTACCTCACAGGTATGTTAAACCGAATTGTAAAAAAAATTATAGGAACAATAATTCATTTCAACCTGTACCTGCCCGCATCAATCCCATACTCGGTCATTTTTGTTATAAGCCACTTCCTATCGATATCGAGTATTCTTGATGTATGTGTTACATTCCCGGTTGTTGCACGAAGTGTATTCTGGATCAACTCACGCTCTGTCTCCTCTCGTGCCTCCTTGATAGTCGGTATCCTTTTAGAAGACAGATCGGTTTCACGAGTACCACTTACATGCAGTATTTCGATATCATCCTTTGTGATTTTAGTTGTCAGAGACATTACAACTGCTTTCTGTATAACATTCTCCAACTCACGTATATTACCCGGCCACAGATGAGCGGCAAGCACTTCGCGTGCTTCACCACTTAATATCATTGTTGTTTTACCCATCCGTGCACAGAACTTTTCGACAAAGTACTCTGCCAGAAGCAATATATCTTCACTTCTCTCACGAAGCGGTGGAATCCTTATTGACAATACATTCAACCTGAAAAAAAGATCGGAGCGAAACCGTCCCTCCTCGACCTCATTTTTTAAATCTCTGTTTGTGGCTGCAATTACCCGAATATCAACTTTTACCGGTTCAGTCCCTCCTACCCGCTGCACCTCTGATTCCTGTATGACCCGCAGCAATCTGACCTGAAGTTGCAACGGCATCTCACCGAGTTCATCAAGAAAAACGGTACCACCATTTGCTGCTTCAAACAGTCCGATCTTTCGTGCATTAGCACCTGTAAAAGCCCCCTTTTCATAACCGAATAATTCTGACTCTATCAGGGTTTCAGGAACAGCACCACAATTTATAGCTTTAAAAGCCATCCCTTTTCGAAGTGATTTTTCATGAATATGCCGCGCCATCAGCTCTTTACCAGTACCAGTTTCACCTTGAATAAGAACCGGTGAATCAGTCGGTGCAATGCGACCTGCCAGAGAGAGCACGTGATGCATCGTTTCACTTCTGTAGACGATGCCACTGCTGGATTGTTCTGTTGCTTTTTGCAGAGATGTAATTACTTCTTTCTGCCGTTCCCGTTCCACGGAGTTTTCTAACAGCTCCGTAAAGAGCGGCAGTAATTTGTCACAAAAGATTCTGTCTTCTTCTGAAAAAGGATTATTATTACCCGTTCTATCAAGATACAAATATCCTTTATGATGATGATCCGTTCCTAACGGCGCACACATTACAGAACCGATTGCATTTTTTTCCAGTGATACAGACACTACAGGAGCATCTTCCCAGTCGGTTCTCAACAGCAGAATTGTATGGGAAGCATCACGAGCCCAGTCGATTGCACGGTTTGAAAATCTATCAAGACCCGCATGCGCCGGATAACGTACAAGGGTAAAACGTTTCCCATTTTCCGGATCTTCACTGACAATTCTGGCAGCATCACAACGAAAAAGCCGGGACAATGCGGTCATCAGGTGAAGTGTAATATCCCTGTCTCTGTTTTTTAAAAGCAGGTAAATCATACTTACTAATTCATCAACAGGATCGGAACTTTCATCTGATACTCGTGAAGAACCGGCTTGTCCGGAATACTCCAGTACAATTTGTCCAATCTTAACCACATCTCCGTGTTTGAGCGAATGCTTTGATGTGACCCTGCTGCCATTCACTTCAACCACCACATTACTTGACATTACCTGCATCGTATAAACACCGTTTTTATAGAGGAAGTGACCAATAGCAGGTGCAGGAAGCCCAGGTAGACACATCGTACATTCCGGAGCTGAACCGATCGTAACGATTCTTCCTGACAGTTCATACCGCCTATTAGATCTTTTGTCAAAAAGATAATTATGGGCAGGATTTAATTCGATCTCTTTATCCATATTCTTTTCTCCTCGAATGGAAGTATTGTTATGACTTCTTTCCATACAATATTTCCATCAGGGCTTTCAAATAAACATTTATGTTCAGATAATGGAAATGAAAAATTAAAAGCTCCAGTATCAGATATTGTGCGGTTGTCATCAATAAGTAAATGCCCGTCATTCGGACATTCGGCAATATACATCCTACCTGAAATTGCTTTACAATCAGAATGCAAATCCTTTAAAGGTAACATTCTGTCATATGAACCATTGTGCCACATTGGTGATTCGACCGATATTGATTTAGAATCACCAGCAGAATTTGCTTTTGCAGCTTCAAAGGAGTTCTTCTTTCCCTTCAGATTTGACACATACAACAATCCGGCAATACAACAGGAAAGGGTAACAATTACCAGCAGGCTTTTTACAATTGTTACTTTTACATGTTGATCATGCATCGGAAAATGTTCCATCAACTCAATAGCAGCAGGATTTTCCGGATTCACCTTGATACATTCAATAAGCAATTGGTACGCTTCATCTTTTCGGCCCCTCTTAAGCAAGCTTTTGACACCTGAAAGTAATTGCGCAGCTAACAGATCATCAGCATTCCTTGCGGCAATCTCCCGCCAGTTTGATGAGCTGTCGGAAATGCAATTTTCCCATGCAACCAGAAACTCCTGAGCAGTTGCATATCGTTTATCCGGATCCTTCGATAATGCTACCTGTACACAAGATGGCAGGTCTGCATTGTCGAATAATTCAGCAATTACCATTCCTAAAGAGTATATATCTGCTTTCTGATAATCTGGAAATTGATTGTTTCCCTGCCACAGTTCGGGTGCAATATAATCATAGGTTCCTTTGACAACATTGGGATTGGCATCATACCTCGAAACATATTTACTATTAGAGAGACCGAAATCAATCAGAAACACACCTTCCGCTGAAACAAGAATATTTTCCGGTTTGATATCCCTGTGCGCATATCCTTTACTGTGAAGCAATACGACAATTTGCAGTAATTCTGTTACAATGGAAAACGTATCATTCTGGGAAATGTGCTGTGCTTTCAGAGTGCTAAGATTGCAACCGTGTATCCACTGCATGACAATACAGATCGTATTTGAATATTCCAGCACATCGTATATCTGTGGAATTCCATTCAGATGAAGACCAGCCTGCATTTCAGCTTCATTTTTTAATGCATTGCGATTTTTGGCACTTTTATCGTGAATAAATTTACACGCAACAAAACGGTTTAAAGCATTCTGACGTACTCTGAATACTTCACCGAATCCGCCATTGCCTATTGGTAACGGATGAGAATAGCCTTTTGGCAGAGTCGGAATCATTGCTTTACTCCCTGATCTTTTTGTCGGCTATCGAGTACCAGTAAACAATATCTTTATCTTCAGGAGCAAGAGTCAACGCTTTGAACCATGCGTTATGTGCACCTGAAACATCTCCCTGTGACCAGCACAACATACCTATATTGAAATGGGTAAATGCTTTAAGTGTGTCAACTGATAGTGCCCTGTCGAAAAGTACCCGGCTTTTCACCGGTTCTCCAAGACGGAAATAAATAATCCCGGCGAGATTCAATGCATCTATTGAACCGCTGTTATAATCGATCGAGCGGGACAATGCATTTAATGCCCCTATGGTATCGATCTTTTCGAGTTTTTTTCTTGCCTGTACGACCCATGCTTCACTTAACAATGTTTCGATATCGTATGAAGGATTGAGTGTCCGTGCAGCTTCAAGGTGAGTTATCGCATCCTGCCATACCGAACTTTCAGCGTTCTGGGCAGCAGCCATTTGAATAAGTGCTTTCCCCATTCCAAGCCTGGCACGAAAATTCTCCGGATCACCATTTAATACTTCCCTGAAAAAGGTAATTGCCATGGAGTAATCGCCCAAACGCAGTGATGATTCACCTTTTTCAATACTTCTCTGAGTATTCCAGAGGCATGACACGTTAAAAAAAACGGTTAGTATAAAGGTAATTAAGAGTGTCGGGATCTTTGTATATTGTGCAATGCTATCCAATTCTATCAGTTCCAGATATACGTTTTTTGTAAAAAGGGCTATTCAAAACGAATAGACTACATTTTTAGTTCGGAGCGTCCATTCAAAAAACAATGAAACATTCCACTTCTGAATTTCAATCGGCACCTTACCTGCCACAGTGGACCAGTTTCTTAAAATAGTAGTTCGAACCACTCCAGTTCCAATTTTACCATCAAAGAGTTCAATCGAAAAGTCTGCTGTTATTGCATTATCGACACGTATTGCTTTGTGTTCCTGCACCTGCTCTACTTTCTGATTTATTGCGATTCCACCATCTGACCCTGTAACAGCTTTCAGACCTACCAGATTGGGGATAATTTGATATACCTGTCCATCACTCCTGCTATGAATTAAATAATCCACATCACTACTAATCATATCCCATTCATATAGTCCAAAATAACAATTTAAGCGCCAGCCAAAACCTGTTCTTACCGGAAATCTGCTGTTTACCGAAATAGAAACTTTTGGAAAAAGCGATATATAAGAATTCGGGCATTTCAATTCCGAAGTTACAATGGAATCAATACCTGAATCCTGAATATCTTTTGTAATTTGTCCGGTTATAAATCTAAAATATGATGTATCAATCACTGCTGAATATGTTTGATCTGTATAGAAAACAGGATATTGCAGACGTGCATCATCTGCATATAATACTTTTACACCATGTAATTGACTGTATTCCATTTTCCTGCTGATCATACTATTAATGAAGGTCTGGTAATTGATCTGCAATTTTTGTGTAACGTTCTGTTGTGCCGACAGAAACAACCATCCCCGTGCATTTGACACTGAAAATTCTGTATTCATGTATATTAAAGCGCCAGCCCATAGTAATGGCATCCAACGGTTTGAACCAACCATTCCACCTTCTATTGATGCACCAAGAAATAAACTGTCATCAAATCGTTTGTTAATCAGAAAATTACCTGTAACTGTAGCAGATGAACCAGTTAACCCGCCAAAAACAGAACCTGTAATATCAACCGAATCGGCAACATTATGTGTAGTGATATCTCTTTTGTAACGACTTGCATACCCTGAAACTCCACCGGAATAGATCCTGCTTTTCCTCTTCTTCTGCCATGTCGATTTTACATTTATCCCCCCGGATGCATTGTTGTCACGCAATTGCTCTGATGCACCAAATCCTGCACCCCAGGGACTTGCAGTATCGATTACCAGCGCATTCCTTCCATAACCGGCATATAAACTGAGTTCCAATTCCGGTAACAATGCTCTCTTACGATATTCAGGTAATGCATATATCGTATCGAGCAGTGCAGAAGCTTCACTTTTCCATCCTAGCTTCTCGTAAATTGACTGCCGTTGACCAAGTATTTTCAATTTGAAAAAATTATTTCCACTATTTTGAATCATGAAATTTGCAGCCAAAGCACTGTCAAAGACACCTTTTTCAACAAGAGCCTGTGCCCAGAAATAGAAAAGACTGTCCTTTGATAGCCCCTGTGAGTAGGACTTGACAAAACACTGTATTGCACTATCAGGTTTTCCACGTTCAAGAATTGTAATTCCCTTTTTTAGAGCTAACTTATAAGGGAGCGTTTTCTGAGCAAAAATCACTACTGTAATTACCAGAAAGATAACAGCACTTTTTATTAAAATCGTGAATGATTTTTGATAATTTTGCATTGTTATTGTCCCAGAAAATAATGAAAAGTGGAAGCCATGAAACGACTTCCAACATGGATTATTTAAGTTTGATCTGAGTGACAGCTATACCATTTCTGGTGTCAATGGTAAGAAGACGGCTGATCGAGGCTGATGTTCTTTTCTTACCTGACAAATCATATACAGCACAGTTTAAGCTCGTATGAGAGCAGTGCATAGTATTCCTCTGTACAGGAGTTACTTTATAAACTGATGTAGCCTGCTCAACAATCAGCTGAACAGAACGAATAATCGCTGCATACATCCCGATATTTTTTTTCATATCACTGGTATCACCAATAGCATATATGGAGAATCCGTAATCTCCAGCAGCGGTAAATCGAATGAGTTCATCCCAGGATCCAAGTGCGGTGTCAAGTGTATAAAACTCACTGAATGCTTCAGTTGCCCAGTAAGTTCCCTGTTTACACATTGCTGTAGAATCATAATAGAGTACAGCCCCAAAAGGATCATAAGAATACTCGGTAACCAGAAGATATGCAATAAAATGAGCACGTGTCCAGTCTTCCGGAGTAGAATAATCTGCCTTGTTACGATGATATTTTTTTATGGTAATCTGCGACTGATACGTCAGTGAAGTATCGTTAAACACAGCAGTCGAATCATTCGTCTGTGTACAAACCCATTTATCCGGAAGGTAGGCGGAAAAACCTACAGTGTTGTTGGTTACCGTTGTTTCTGCATTGACTATAAAACAACTTAACAAGACCGATGTAAGTATTGATAATTTTCTCATTTTGTCCTGCCTTGAAAATTTTTCTGTTAATTTGCCATGAGCACCGATGGTCTTATAATCTGATTTAAATTATTTATGCTTACTACTCTCCTTAAATTCCAGTATCCGCTCTTCCTTTTGCTGCTCCAGTTCCTCAATTGTTTTTTTCACCTGTTCACGAACATTTTCGGGTAATTTGCTCAAATCGATATCCTGTATTCGATTAGTTTCAGCTGGTGAAACTTTTCCTGTTCCAGTGTTCACCTGTGATCCGATTTGGGCATTTTGTGATTTCTGACTCACTGAAGCACTGTCAACTCTGGTTTTCATCTCCTGGGGCATTGTTTGCAACATCGAATTAAATATCTCATTTGCATTGACGATTTCAGGGTTACTGTTATCCGCTGCTATACCATTACCAATGAATAGTAAGACTATCAAGACCATCTGTGCATTCTTTAACCCGTTCATAACCTTCTACCTTTAATCTACAGTACGAAGGAGGGCTTTCGCCCTCCGATTCCAACCATCGCCATCGGTGCTAATGATCGGCAGGTTGGTTTACTTGCCAGCTCCTGTTCCAGTACCGGTTCCTGTTCCTGTTCCTGAACCGTCCTGAAGTTTGCTTCTGTTTTGTGTCTGAAGTTTCTGTGCTTCTTCAATTCTCTGTTGCAGCTGTGTCTGAATTTCAGATTTCGCTTTATCAACTTCAGCTTTTACCTGTGCACTTACCTGTTCCATCGCTTTAATTGCATCACCAAGAGCCTTATCAGCATTTTCACGTGCCTGCTTCTTCGCAGCATCAGCATCACCCTGACCCATTTTTCTCAACTGAGTTCTCGCTGCTTCAACGTCCTGCTTTGCAACCTGAAGTTTATTCTGAATATCAGGTGAAAGGTTATCCAGTTTTCCACCAATCTGTGACTGTAACTGAACTTTCAGCGCTTCAAGATCACCAGCATTTGCTGTTGCGGTTGATGTTTGAGTCTGAGCTGACACTGCAAGAACACATGCTACTGTTGACAGGGTAACTATTAAGCGTTTCATTTTAAACTCCTTGGTTTTTTGGTTACTGACCATTTTTTTATCAGAACCGGTTGTCCGGACGCGGATTCTTTTCTGAAAGATAACTAATCAAGTTCCGTGCCACAACTTGCATTTTGTTATAATTCAAAGACTTATCGATTTTTGGTTATTAACATCAGTACAAATCGCTATGGTGATTTCACTACAGTTTTTCTCCTAAAATGTTACCACTGTAAGACCAAGCATCATAACTCATTATTATACAACAAATTACGACAGTGTAGTCAAATCACTACACCACTTTAAGCATATTATCGTTCCAAATTGAATACAATTGATTATTTCCAGAGCTTATAACTTTTCCCATCCTCTAAAACACTACACATACAGGTATATAGTTGCCCGCGATATTTATAAAGGAGTCCTATCGCACCATCACTCCAAAACGCAGCGAAGTGCCTGAACCTGCTGGTACCCGCCTGCCTCTCAGCTTCACATATCGCATACGGTGCTAATCAGAATGGAACCCGTCTTCATGATGATTGGTCAATCCGCTGCACTGGCAGCATCACTTGCATGATCTAAAGATAATGTCGTGCAGGATATCTCCTACAGTGATCTGGAGCATAAACTGCATAATGCAGGTCAGATTATCTCTGTTGCAACAATGCCTAAAAGATACAGTACCAGTAAGGAATCCGGGGGTGGAGTTATCGAGAGTGAGACTTTTTAAGAACTTGTGATTCGACGACGCTGTATACAAGATCGGCACATTTTAATTCCCAACCTCATACTCAACTTCACACTCCTCTGCCACCCGATTCACCGATGTGCCGGTCCACAGTTTCCGGTCAAGCGAACGATACTGTATCGCTTCTGCGATGTGTGACGATTGAATATGCTCTGCCCCCTCAAGATCGGCGATAGTGCGTGATACTTTAAGAATGCGATCGTACGCACGTGCCGAAAGTCCGATTTTTTCTATTGCATTTTTAAGCAACTCTCTGCTACTTTCATCAAGATCGCAATATTTCTTGACATCACGCGGTTCCATGTGGGCATTGCAATACACTTTCGGAGATTCCTTATACCGTGCGATCTGCAAAGCACGTGCATTTTTAACTTCAGCGCGTAACGACTCACTGTCCCTTCCGGGCGATTTCTGTGTCAACTCTTCATAAGTAAGCGCAGGTACTTCCACATGAATATCTATTCTGTCCAGAAGCGGCCCCGAAATGCGTGCCATATATTTCTGGATCTGCTCAGGCTTACAGGTGCATTCATGACGGGTATCGGTAAAATACCCACACGGGCAGGGATTGAGTGCGACTGCAAGCATGAATCTTGCCGGATAAGAAAGAGACATCATAGCACGTGAAATGGTAACCTTGCCGTCTTCAAGTGGCTGGCGCAGATTTTCGAGGACATTTTTGTTAAATTCCGGCAATTCATCAAGGAACAATACGCCATGATGACTCAAACTCACCTCTCCGGGACGCGGATAAGAGCCACCGCCAATCAGTCCGGCATCAGAGATTGTATGATGCGGTGAACGGAATGGCCTTGTTGCCAGAAGCGGCGTTGAGGAGTCAAGCAGCCCCGCCACAGAATGAATCTTGGTTGTTTCCAGAGCCTCATCCAGGGTGAGATCGGGAAGAATCGTCGGAATTCTCCGGGCAAGCATCGTTTTTCCGGATCCCGGAGGACCGAGCATCAGAATATTATGTCCCCCGGCAGCTGCAACCAGTAACGCCCGTTTGATATGCTCCTGACCTTTGACATCTTTAAAATCGGTCGTGTATTTACGCGCGCCATCAAAAAGATTGTTCATGTCCGTTACAAAAGGTTCTATCGGTCGTGAACCGTTTAAAAAATCAAGCGCATCATTAAGATTCTCTACCGGAAAAATCGAAACACCTTCTGCAACAGAGGCTTCCATCGCGTTGTCTTTGGGAACGATCATCCCTTTAATTCCCAGCTCCCGTGCCCGCACTGCCATCGAAAGAACACCCTTGATCCGTTTCACCGATCCATCAAGCGACAACTCCCCGGCAATCACATACTGATCTGCAGACTCGATATCGATCTGCTGTGATGCCATAAGAAGACCTATCGCAATCGGCAGATCAAAGGCGGAGCCCTCTTTTTTCATATCCGCCGGTGCCATATTTATCGTTACTTTCCGTGATGGAAACTCAAATCCGCAATTCTTGATCGCAGACATAACCCGCTCTTTAGACTCCCGTACTGCTCCATCCGGAAGACCCACAATCGTAAAACTGGGCAACATTTCCGAAATATCGGCTTCAACACCGATCTCAAATGCATCAATTCCAACAACCGACATCGACTTGAGTTTAGCTAACATATCATCACATCCTTTAAATCGGGTTTCAGCTTAATAAAAACTGTAAAAGAGGAAAATAATTTTTATAAGATACATTGTGAATAGGCTTTTGAGTATTATTACTAATATTTATATATAGGTGCCATTGGAACAATTCGCTTTATTTCATCACTGAATACCTCAGATTGGCAAAAAATATAAATAAAGATACAACTACTGTTAAAAACAGTAATAATAAACCATTACCGCATAACAACAATCTACTATCTTGGATTTCCCATATTGAATTTGATTGAACCTGAACCCAATTTTCAAACCCTTTTTGTGAAGTTACCATGATTTAACAGACCAAATTGACATATTTAAACATGTATCTCTTAGCGCACTCCATTCCCTTGCGATTTATTGATTCACTTTCTATATTTCATGATGTATAGGAATAAACGATCCCGAATACGTTTTTCTGCTGCTTACAGTATGGTGCTGGGTTTTGATTATTACTTGAGAAATCAAACCGATATTCCAGCTTATTATTTCATTAAAGAACGTATATAATTTTCCGTTATGTTTCTTATCCCCTATCAGGATTGCAAGCGTACCATTTGGTGATAATGCCTGGTAGAGTTTGCTGATACAGATCCTTAGCCTGCCCATGAATATGTCGTACGTCTCAGAAGCGCTCAGGTCTTTTTTATCAGTACTATATTTGACGATGTCCCAGTATGGCGGATGAAAGAATATAAAGTCATATCGTCCTTTTATCTCATCATTCACGAGATCAAACCCATGATGCAGATCGAGTCCGCAGTATTTTATATCAAACTGTTTGCAGACATCCCGCGTCGTTCCAGAACCTTCCATCGGATCAAGAACTGTTTTCGGTTTGAAGTGGCAAATCAGGTCTTTTACAAGCAATCCTGAACAGTTGCCTCTGTATGAACTTTTGCCGTAATCTCCCCTATCCGGATAATCTACGATGGTTGATGAGATACCTTCATTCTCGGATAATGTCATAAACGCCACCTCCGAGTCTCTTGAACAGGTTTTCGTTTTTTAGGATGCTCTCGTTTATCCTGCCGCGCACTGTGCTTTCCAGTGTTTCCGGTCTGAACTTTTTGACTTTATCATAAATCCGTTTCAGGGTTTGCGGTCGTTTGTTTGATTTTATGCTGTCGATTATCAGCATTTTCACTGTTTTTTGTTTTACCATGATGTGCCTCCAAACTGGAAGGCACATCAGTATATTTTCTGAACCGCATTTAATATTGAACTAAATAATATTCTAATTCTAAACAATATTACACATAGTTATTTTAATTTGAGTTGATGAGCTTTTTTCGGAATTACTCTAAACTAATTTTCATAAATTTCTACTAAATATGTAATTACAACTTAAATTATTTATTGATAGTTTTGCATCGATAATCTTTAAAAAAAGGAGCATATCAAATTAACAACTAGAATACTATTCCGAAAATTCATGTTCTAAGTGAAAACCAATTTTATAATCGTTCTGAAGGAGGTAATAGTGAGTTATCAAAGAAACAATTCTGTTAAATCCATCCTTAAATATGCCGCAGGTGCAACAACTGTAACAGCTGGGTATACAGCGATTATTAATAAGATTCCTGGTGTTGGTCACCTTACTAAGGCATTGTTAGCACCAGTAGAAGTTGGTGGGTTAACTTTTATGACAGATCGGATGTGCAGAAGCATAGCAAAACATTATGGGTATGAGAACCTTGGAGGAATTACTAGCTTTATCGCCATTGTGGTAGGCGCCGCGTCAGGTCCTCTTTTAGCTCAAAAACTTACTGCTGAACAGATCCCACTTGTTGGAGAGTTTACAAACGCAGTATCTACTGCAACACTTCATGTACTTAGTGGTGCAGCGATAATAGGTATTTGCGAACTTTTTGAAGAAGGGGTAATTGACGAATCATATGTCCAGGGTATGACCGCAAAAAAAGTTGCTAATATTCTTGGTTCTACAATGATGATTTTTGGTGGTGCAATCAGAGGTTGTATAGCAAATGGTCAGGATTTATCCACAGCAGTTAATAACTGTGTCGAATCGTTAAAAGTTAAATTCCAGAATGCCTAAATAATAATATCTGGTGATTCCGGAATGTTAAATTCCGGAATTACAATTTAGAAATAGTACTAATTTTGTAATCTACTTATCAGAAAAAACATCATTAAGCAAATACGCTAACCGGAGCCCAGAAATAAATCTCTT
>JBNKZD010000316.1:0-23186 GCA_050301235.1 Chitinispirillaceae bacterium
AAAATGGCAATTGTGGTCGAAATGGACGCTGGTTTTGTGTAAAAATGCTAGAAGAAAACAGCTGAACGATCTGAATGTGAAATTTTTATGCAAAATGATTATTTTTATGTCTATAAATCGCCGAGTTTAGGTTTAAATTAATGTACAATTCAGATACTTCAATCGCGAATCCGCTCATCCTGAGTTTTAATCGATGGATGAGCGGATTTTTTTGAGTTTTACATTTCTCTTTTTTCTACTTCGTTATTCAACCTTTGATATTCCATGTTCGATATTGCATTTTTGCAATGATAAATCGTCATCCTATCTCTGTTTCGCATTTGTCTTTTCTTCCCCATGTCTCTTAATCCCTCTGTCATCTTATTAATATGGATCGCCGGGCGAGAAGGGATTTACCAGTTGGGGCAAGCTGCAACGTACCAATGCATATGATATACGCCGTAACTTCAGTGGCCCCACACTCAGTGGCGTGGTGTATTCGCTGGTAAAACCGCAGTATTTCTCATATTCCGCTTTGCACCTTTCTTTTTTGATCCTGCTCTCATGTTCATCGAACATGTCGGCATGTTTTTTAATCGCTCCTTTAAGGCCTTTGAATATGCAGGATTCATTGGTTATCCAGAAATCTCATAACTTTCACGCGAGCTCAGGAACTATATTTTGTTAAAAGATGAAAAAACTTCTACATTACAAATACAGAATATTACATCAAAATTACCGTAAACTCAAATACCTACAGAGTTATTACTGTAGATACTTTGAACAAAGGCTTCAATTCCGAAAAACAGTCTCCAGAAGCGGTGAATTGAACATTCTCACCGGAGATATTACATCTTCATTCAGAGGAACGCTGTTTCCATAGCGTTCATTTAACTTTTTAATAACTTCCGGACTGGAAAGATCGAACTGCTTTAATTTTTCCAGTTCACCAATCTTTAATCCAGTTGCATGTTCATAGATTTTCCAAACCAGTTCCGAACAATAGATCCGCTCATCAGACCATTCGAAATAGAGGTCGTAAGGCTTTCCTTCAAAGGTTTTCCCGTACGAGAGCATTTTTGAAATAATTGCTTCTGTTAAAATATTGTCTCTATTTTTTAATCGTTTTACAACATACTTCTCATTTTTCCCTCTGGTTACCCATTCGTGTAAAAGAGTCAACTTCACTGTTTTTGATGCCTCGAATACATATGTTTTTCCATTTACAATATATACTATCCCCATATGGCTGTAGGGAGATCGGGTTGCAAGCTGAACAGCATTACTTTGATTGGATAACGATGTCTGAAATATGATATCACCGTTAAGTGGGTGAAATTCATATTTATTACATACAAGCAGAACTGATATCATTATATTTAGAACAACAATTACTTTTTTCATAGGTAATGTTTTTCACCGGACATCTTTATTTATATTAATATACATTGCGGCATTTAGTATCTTATTTGTACCGCGCTTACCCAACAAATCAACCATGCGATTTTTAGTATCGTTTCTTCTTTGTGTAAAAGATAAATATATCTGGTACTTAGAGACAGGTAATTTATATTCATTTCGTTTTTTAACTGGTTTGAATGTGAAGCTGGGAGCCTCAGCTATTGCGTCGAAAAGTTCGCGCAAAATCAGCGTATCATTATTATAAAATGTTAAAACAATTTTTGATTCTGAGTAAGAATGCCCACCCGTTCCCATAAAACCAAATTCGTAAACAAGGCCAATATTTTCAACTGAAAGAGTTGTGTCTGCAGATAGTCTATTCCATGCATGTTGGTACAAACAATATAATGAATCACCTTTCCATCGTACTTTGGTTAATAAGGAATCCGGATATTGATGCCGATCCCGTAAAAGTGATGTAATTCGCATATTGAAAAGTCCTCCAGGATCACTTTTACTACAAATGCTGTCAGAACAATAATATGTTAATCCATACGATTTATCTATTAGTGTATCCTGAAATCTGTATACACTGTCTGAAATCGAATCAATAACAGAAAAAACTATCAATCGAGACTCACCTCTGTTAACTGTATCTATTATTTCTATCTGCCTGGTTCCCTCAATCACACAGCAATACGTATATGGTCCGCTTTGATAAATTGAGTATTTCCAAGTGTTATGCAACTCCAATGGACAGAAGTTGGAAATATCTTTAGAATGAGTGTTAATTGATAAAAGTCCTATAATCAATAATAAGTATTTTATATTCTTTTTGGTCATGTCATGGAAAAATAACGTCTGATACATATTTTAAGATTTCCTTTTCAATCAACACCTCGAAACTGATCAGTATTAACGCATCTGAAATTGTGGTTCCTGGGCAATTACATCAAGTAATCCCCGGACACGCCTAAGCTGCTCAGGATCACCATCAATAGCAATCCAAACCGCACCCTCCGCACCGCAAACGCCACCCGCTGCAACTAACCGAGCCTTCACTCCATAAAGTAATTCAATTGCTTCTATCTCTGTAATTATCTCTCCAGTAACAGGAAACAACCTTGGTCCGGTTGCATCAAAGCGATTTAAAAGAGTTGTAATCTCATCAAAATTTTCTGAATTTCTTTTCTCGAGACCGACCGGCAACAGTAATTTTACTCGTTTACCAATAACAGCCTGAATTGCAGCAGCAATTGTCCCACCTTTTGGATGACCAATCAGAATTCCGGCTCGTTTCCTCTCTATATCGATACAATTCGCACCTTTAACTATTATATCTCCAGCCGTCAGGTCGTCAACTACATCAAAAATTGTTTTTCCCTTCTGCCATACACCATTAACAATAACAACATCACCAGGGAAACCGGACTCATCAGGTAACCTTCCGGATTCGGTTGTTTTAAATGATGGAGGCAGTGTCACCCCTCTGAAAAACCGTTTTCTATCAAAACCACATTCCTGACCAATTGACCTGAGTAGTTCTTCTCCTACATAACCATTTGTGGATCCCGCGATGATCACTATCGTTCCAGCCTTAAGTGCTTTTTTGATTTCGCCATGCTCAAGAAGAGCTTTTGCGATGAGCCGTTTCCCTGCAGCAGGTGTTAATAATATTTGAAACATTCTGTTTTAAGCCTTCCTTAAAATATACGAGGCTAAAGTCGTTCCTCTCAGATACTTTTTTACAATAGCAAACCCTGTCTTTTCTATCATCAAATCAAGTAGCCAGTCAAAGGTGGAAAACTCTTCTTTGAAATGTAAAACTCCATCTTTTACAAATTCTGCGTCAGTTCTCTTTTCCGTATCAAACAGAAATGTATTCATTTCTGTTTGATAATTATCAACAGGAAATGAGAATATGACATCATTGAGGAAAAACAACCCGCTATCCTTAAGCATTGAGTGTACCCTCCTTAGTGCGATACATTTCCAGAAATCAGGAAGATGGTGCATGACGACGTTAGAAATTATCCGGTCGTATTTTTTGCCGGAGCTATCGAATGTCAGAAAGCCACTATTACAGGTTTGAACATTCGTGATCCCTCGTTCACGAGCTTTATCCTTAAGAACCTGCAACATATTACTTGATACATCAACGGCAGTGACCTCTCTGCAATAACCTGCAAGTTCAATTGAAAGCGCGCCTGTTCCTGCACCGATATCAAGAATGTTCATCTGCTTTGTAATGTTCAACTCTTGAACAAGATTCCTTGCCTCTTCTGCATAGTTACGAAACATCTGCATTTTACTGTCATATTCTTTTGCTCGAACCGGATCAGCATGATCTGCACCAACCTGGTGCATCTCGTCAAATTGAAATTCATATTTCATAGTTAATTCACCAATTCTTCTCAGGGGGTTTTCGACATATACTATAATAAAATATTTGCACCATGACTAACACAAGCTATAATCATAAATTATTCAGGGTCAAATACTTACCGATATATAATTTATATTTTCTGCAAAAAGATGATTCTTCATCTTTCAAGTATTTTTTTTAATACATTTTACAAAATTTTAATTTATTGTTGTTCTGGAGGAAATCCAAAACTATTTTAGTTGTGTAGTGGAAATAAAATATTTATAAGCTTAATGACCAGTGAGACAGCAACCGTTTAAATAAGAGGGCATATGCGAAGTAGACCATTTTTTCTTAATAACTTCATGCCAGGAAAAATGATATCATATTTTAAACCTGACAGATTTTTCTTCGTTATCCTTGAAGTAAGCATTCTTATTACACTGATAAACTCAGCTGTCTTTTCAGACGGTATAGTTCTCAGAAACGGTATGCAAATGGTAGTTACTATCCGCGACACCACGGGGGATTCAATCAGTGTTCAGGAAGGGATGTGGGAAGCAGGAATTTCCAAATCCATCATTGCTTCATTCTGGTATAAAGGCAATCAATACTCGTATGTAAGAAATAATACTGTAAACCGATATTCTTCATCAACAGTACCAAATTCCAATAAAGAGTTCAACACAGGAATTGTAACAAGAACTATCAGTAATGACAGTTCCATCAACAATCAAAAGACGGAAACCAACATCGATCATGTACCCCAGGAAGATGACATATTACCATTACCATATACTAAACCAGGACAAGGAGAGCTGCAATTATCAGACACAATGCATCTTAACGTTGCAAAATTGCAGTCTGAACAGATTCAGGAAATCAATGATACAGTTATGCTGGCCGACCTGGACCTGGGAGACTACGACACTACACCTGAAAAATCTGATGAATTGGAACCTCTGCTTTTATTTGATCCGGAATATACAAATGAAGAACTTGTAAAGAAGAAACGGGTATTCAGGACACTTCTTATCGCAGGTTGTGCAATGGGTGCAACAAGTACTCCAATCTTCATTGCCAATGATAATTGGGATATAAAAATGATGGCTGTCCCGTTTATGATTGCAAGTATTCCATTGACAACAATTGGAACTGTAAAAAGTATCGAATACAGCAAAAGATTTAAAGCTGCAGAATATAAAAAACACCGAGCACAGATGTCGCTATCTCTGCATATTCAAAGGGCTGATCTACTTATAGCATTTTGATATTAACATTTAAAAAGGAGTTGTTCTTTATGCTTCGCACCATTTTACTCTCTCTCTGTATGACTCTACCAGTATTATCCGCAGCGCCAGATATTGATGAGCGTGTTTCGCTGGCGGTTATTGACATCAGTACACAGGCATATCCTGATATTGATCCACGATCACTAAATGACATTTTCAGAACAGAACTGTTCAAAACAAAGCTCTTTAATCTGGTAGAACGTGGTGAAGTACTCAAGGCCATAATTTCTCAGAAGACTATTAACCAGAATCTTGTGGAAGCTGATCTCGCAAAGATTGGCCAGGCTCTCTCCGTCCAGAAAATTCTTACTGCACATTTTTTCCAAATTGAGGGTCAGTCAGTTCTCAACTGTAATATTATTGATGTTAACAGCCAGAAAATCGAATACACAGAAAATATCTACTCTAAAACCGGTACAGGACTTCTTCAGCCTTGCAGAGAACTTGTTGAAAAAATCACTCTCTATTATAAAACGGAAAGAATGTCTGATGCAAAACACATGGATGCAGCCGGGAAAGCAGCACAGTGGTCACTTTTAGGTGCAACCCCTAATGAAATAAAAATCATTGACGCAAACCGCGGCACATTAAAACAGTTTTATCAAATTCGTCAGTATGATATTCGCTTTACACCCTCAGCTTATGCCGATCTGTTGAAGTCACAATCAAATTTTGAAATACTCGAGACATTTTTGAAAGCTGGAATCCGTTTTGAAGAATATAAAAAGAGTATGCGCCTAGGAATCTATTCATTGTCTGCATACCTGGATAATTTTTTGCCATACGGTATATCTTTCGCCAACTACCTGATAGCCTATGAAAATCAGATTTATTCAGGTCAGGAATTTAAGAAATTTCAAAAAACCAATTCTTCAGGACGTATTCTTATCGGTGTCGGCTGTATAGTTGATAAGTTTCCTATTGCTGATGCTGCATTTGCAAAAGGGGTTATTCATCTGGGGTATGAGCACTATTTTATGAATGTACGGCGTGGCCCGGTAAAGTGGTCTCCTGAAGTTGGGCTCCAAATGTTAAACTGGTACCTTCCAACCCCTTACGCATGTGCAAATTTTTATGCTGGTAAATACCCTTTCTACGGCAAAGTTGGCATAGGCGGCTATTACGAATTTGTACTGGGTGGACACGCCGCAATGTTCCTGAATCTTGCCTGCGAACTTAATCAGTTCATTGAAGTTAATTACATGCTGATTCCACTCGGAACCCAACCCCGCCGCTCTTATAACGCCTATGAAGGGGAGTACCTTAAGAAAGGCGATCCGAATTTCAGTAAAGTTGATATCGATTTCCCCTATATGGGCGTTTTTCTGAATTTTAAACTCCCACTTCCTAATAAATTTTAAGAAAAGTGATGATTTGTGACGGTGATCACATCGCGACATCATGAAATCATTTTATATTGATAGCATAAGATGATTTTAAAAACTTTTTTTTTAACCTGTTTCAAGGAGTTTGATTATGCCCATTCCTGCGTACATGTGGATGAAAGACGATGCTGGTACAGCTATTGACGGATCTGTTGATGTTGCCGGACGTGAAAAGAGTGTCGAAATTCTCGCATTCGATCACGAAGTCAGAATTCCTACTGACCCCGATACCGGTAAACTGACTGGTACCCGTAAACATGAAGCGATTAAGTTTATTAAAGCATATGATGCATCATCACCATATCTTTACAAAGCTGTTTGTGAAGGCCAGACTTTAACCGAAGTCGAGTTTAAATGGTATCGTATCGATGACACCGGTACAGAAACTGAATATTTCAATCATAAGCTCGAAGGGGTAAAAGTCTGTTCAGTTAAGCCGATCATGTACAACGTAAAAGATCCATCAAAAGAACGTTATGTTCACCTTGAAGAGGTTCAGATGCGGTATCAGAAGATTATCTGGACATATGTCGATGGTAATCTCCAGGCTTCAGACTCCTGGAAAGAGGGACGCTGACCCGTTTAGTGCTCTTTCAAATCTTTTCTTGATTTTTTCAAACGCTCCGTCATTAAGTTGGTGGAGCGATTATTATTTTATTTCTTTCCACTTCGATATCCTGGCTTTGTTATTAGTTATTTTATTCACTTTGCAATAAAAGCAATACACCGTCTTACCAGTCGTTGATTTTGAAATAATACAAAAATGATTTTTTTGGGATTTTCACAGTACCCGGTCTGGAAAGGTAGACTAGGAAAACGATCCTGGTTCAACCGGGACTGCCGGGCATTTGTTACGGACTGGTAACGCTTAGCTTTTGATATTCACAATTGTTTGAGGTAACAATAAGCAAAAAGTATAAATCTTTCCTGCTCACCACTTTATCATGTATTTATTTCCAATAGACTTTACCAAAAATAATTTTAACTACCATTAAGTACGAATGCAAAAGCAAATTTCTAAAATTGCAATCATCTTTTCTTTTTTTAATGCTCGAAAGTTGAAATTTATACTCTGCTACCGCGATACGAAGCTTCATTCTTTCATTTTGGTTCGATTTCAAAATAGCGATTCTTTCCATTTGATCTGATTCTAACGCAGATGCGAATGCATTCATGAGTGAAATTACATTAATTGAATCAGAGTTCTCATTTCCTGTTTTTTTAATTTGATCCGATTTGGTGCTCTTTGTTCCAAAAGTGAATTCTGATTCCCAGTATTTGTTATTTGAATCCTCAGGACATTTTTCCAGAGCTAAAATCAAGTAATCATCTTTTTGCATTAATAGCATTTTACTAAATTCAGAATCAACCATTTGGATGTTTAAATCTGTGTTTTCCAGGAAAGATTCGTACTTTTCAATCAATGAAACGGTTTCTTTTGAAGTTTCATTAATGTTATTGACAGCAATAACACTTGGTAGCTCAGGTGGAATATTACGAATGCTATTTCGATTACAGCCCTGATGTAGTAGCAATACAATTATTAAAATTCTCATCCGAAACGATCTAAACGCAATTTTTAATTGTTACTTATTTCCATCGAGTGTAAATATGGCCACAAGAGATAGCAGACAAACTGTACCAATAATCAATATTGGTAAGGTATTTCTATCAACAGTACTGCCCCTTGCAGTTCTTTTGCAATCATAATATGCGTTTTTCAATTCTTTTGATTTATTTTTAATCTTACGTAACAAATTTGCAATCGGTTTACTTGCATAGCTATCCCCATATGCCTTAACTATTTTCATAATTTCATTCTCGATTTCTAAAGAAGCTGTTTTATTAAATTCATCAACGAGGAAATTTAAATATAATAATGATGATTCCTCATTTATAACACCAACGCTATCATAAAGATAACATCCTAACAGATTTCTAAACGATTCGTGACTAATATCGAGTCCCGTCCGGCATGTGATTAGATTTTCAGATGCCGCCATTTTTATTTCATCACAACAATCAGATTTTTTTAATATGTTTTGAAAAAGATTCTCACTATTAATGGTATCACCTTTAAGTAATGTATATCTCCCTATCAAATAAGACATAATACAAGAATCTGATACTGTTTTTGATTCACTATACATTTCGGATAACAAACGAAGTTCTAACGCATAAATCGTATCATCGGGTATTGAAACCGGAATTTCCTGCTGAAGAATCCACCGTAGAGCAAATGCACTATCAGCCTTTTCTCCATGAATTATTTTGAGGGTGTTTAGTATTTTATCTCCCAAAAGTGTTGCATTTGGTAATTCATCTACATCTAACTTTTTTGTTTTTTTTAATTTTTCAAAATCATCTCTGAAAACAGCCCACTTACAATTATCACACGTCACAACCCATTCTTTCAGAGTTGCTGGCCAAAAGACAAAATTTAATCGATCAGGATAGTATCTGTAAATATACCCCCCGTATGATCCGATCTCCAGAAGAGAGCAAGAATCAGTTTCAGAGTGGGGACATGGCACCTTTTTAAGTCCCCATGTAGTTGCAGACAAAGCGATATGACATATAATAATGTAACTAGAAACCAAACGTAGAAAACTAATTATCTTATTCATATCTGAGTTCAATATATTTGCAAAATATGAGAATTACAACGTTTTCATAATATTTTCAAATCTTGTATTACTGATCGGATGATGACTGATTACCTCCCCATCATTAACAATACAGAAAGTACCAAAAGCACAAGGTGCATTTTGAACCTTTTCTACCGTATCCATTTCAACCAGTTTTACCTTAAGATTCATCTTTTTCGCAGTCTTTATAATCGCATCAACATTTTTAACAGAATACGGACATTGTGCAGAACGAAAGATAGTTAAGCCATCAGAAAATCTTTCGGATGAAACTTTTTTGAAAGTGGGATTCTTTGCTTTACCATCGAATTTCAATGCTAACAATTCGAAATCGGGCTCAGCTTTATCAACTGATTCAAACCCGTTCTTTATAAAAATCTCACGTTTGGCCATGAACGAGCCTTTTCTTGTTACTACGACAACACCTGTCATTTTTTGGTTCTTTGCTTCATCAATACATTCAAGAAGCATTTGGGTTGCATACCCTTTCCCTTTAAACTCATTTTTGAATCCTACAAAGATACAATGAATGAACATATATCCATCAGCATTTACTGGTCTGTGCGCATATTTTCCCGGAATAAATTCAATCATTCCCTGATAACCGCCGGTTTTAGAAAAGAGTCCCTTAATCCTCAACCCTTTCGGATAATATTCCTTGTACCAATCAACTTTCCTTCTCAATTCCAGATGTTTTTCAACATCTTTGTAACCACAAACCCCGTAATCTGCAATGTTTTCTGGAGTAAAATCCAAAATTTCTATATCGTTGTTTTTTGATTGCGCTTTTTGATCAAACATGATTGACACTTCTCATTCAAATTTCACAGGTGTAAATCGAATATTTTCTTTCTTTGTTTGCACTTTTTATTATCTGACTACCTATATCACCCGTTAAATGAATCCATTGAGAAACTCCTTTTGTATGATAATGTAAATATTCTAAATTAATCAACATTCATTCTGACCAATCCCGAATCAGACATCAGCATCTGAAACGCGCAGGGTGACGAGTGTATAGTTTTGAGGGGCGAGGGTAGAGGGCCCAGAGAACCTTTCTTACCTCAACATCCCTCTTCCCTCTTCCTACTTCGCCAACCGTCCTCCGTCTTCGTCCACTGCCAACTTCCTCTACTGCGGCCCAAGCTCCTTCACTGATGAACTCCCCGGAACCGCTGTACCGGACTGACTCTCCGCCGGTGAACCCAGGCCAAATGCAGTTTCAAATTCAGCAAGTGCCTGCTCAGCAAGTGCCGCCTGTTCAGCTTCTTTCATTTCAACCTGACTGGTATCGATAGTACTTGAAGCAACCCGTGCACGACCGGCAGCTTTGTCACGCCGTTCGTTAAGGTATTCTTCAACACGGTTAAGCGTATCACCGCTCCCGCCAATCTGGGTTACCATACCTTTAGCCATTTCCTGAAGTTCCGCCTGAGCTTCCATCATTTCCGTTTCGGAAATCATTCTCTTGAGTTTCTCGATTTTTGCCTGCGCCTCAGAAATGGCGACATCACGGGTTTTAAGCAGCTTCTTGTATGTAGCTTCACTGTCCTCGAGCTGTTGACGATTCTCTTCAAGCTGAGTCTTCACGGTCTGAAGTTCAAGTGCTATCTGTCCTGCGATACTGCGATTACCTGCTTTTATATTCGCTGCTATCCGGGCAGTGAGTTCTTTCTCTTTTGCTTCAAGATTCTTCACCTGACGCATCAACCGTTCAACAAATCCGGCATGCGTTGCCAGATTATCATTAAAACGCGCAATCTGCTTTCGCAGGTTTTCCTTTTCCGCCTCAATCAAAGCGGCCGGATTTGCCTTTTCTATACCTGTGATAAACAGGCTGAAAAAACCTCGTATCAGAGTTCCGATTCTCTTCATCATAAACAGGTGTACCTTTCTTTAAAAGTTACAGGTAATAGTGCTAATTTATGAAATTTGTTTATAGGTTGACAAAAATCTCCCCATTCTCATCATTGCATCCTTGAGTTCACTGATTCGCGGAAGATACACGACCCTGAAATGATCAGGTTCAGACCAGTTAAACCCGGTCCCATGTACAAGCAGGATCTTTTCACTTCTCAAAAGATCAAGAACAAATCTTTCATCACTGCTGATATTGAACTTCTTTGCATCGATTTTAGGAAAGCAATAGAATGCCGCCTTAGGTTTTACGCAGGAAATACCGTCAATTTGCGAAAGCATATCAATGCACAAATCCCGCTGTTCCTTAAGTCGCCCTCCATCTTTAGTCAGATCAAAAATACTCTGATACCCGCCAAGCGCAGTCTGAATTATCGATTGCCCAGGAACATTACTGCACAACCGCATCGATGCAAGCATTGTCAAGCCATCGATATAATCTTCAGCCTCATCTTTACATCCACTAACAATCATCCACCCCACACGAAAGCCTGCTACACGATATGTTTTTGACAAACCGTTAAATGTTATAAAAAGCAGATCATCAGCAAGTGATGCTGTAGCAGTGTGAGAAGCACCTTCATACAGTATTTTATCATAAATTTCATCCGAAAAGACGATCAGTTTGTTCTGGCGTGCGATCTCCACCATCTCTTTTAAAAGAGCCTCCGGATACAATGCTCCGGTAGGATTGTTTGGATTGATAATAACAATACCTTTTGTATGTTTACTGATTTTCTTTCGAATATCATCAAGGTCCGGCAACCAGTCCGCCTGTTCATCGCAACGGTAGTGAACAGCTTTACCACCAGCAAGATTTACCGCAGCTGTCCATAAAGGGTAATCGGGTGATGGAACCAGAATCTCATCACCACTGTTAAGTAATGCCTGCATCGACATGACAATAACTTCACTAACCCCGTTTCCGATATAAATATCACCAATCTCCACATTCCGGATATTCTTCTGCTGACAATACTGCATTATCGCTTTACGTGCAGAGAACAGCCCTTTCGAGTCACAATATCCCTGGGTCGTATTTAGGTTTATTTTCATATCATGAATGATTTCATCAGGTGCCAATAAACCAAACGGCGCAGGATTACCAGTGTTGAGTTTCAGGACCTGATACCCCTCCTCTTCGAGCCGCATAGCTTCATCAAGTACCGGCCCTCTGATATCATACAGAACGTTATCCAGTTTCGACGATTTTTTAATATTGTACATGCTATTTTCTCCTATGAACAATCCTGATATCCATTTTCAGCTTAATCAGGAATATATGATGACAACATTCCAGACTGTTTATCCTACAAAAGCAAAATACTTTAACGCAAGCCGTATATCCATTATATTGATACTACATACAAAATTGCAATCTTCTGCAAGCCGGACCATCATTTGCTGCTTCAAACTGTTCTTAGAGAAACCTAAAAACCAGAAGGAGAATTTTTATGAAAGAACCAGGCGAAAATGTACTTAAATCTGTACCTCCGTTTAAACTTCCACCTCTTCCATATAATCAGGATGCGCTTCAGCCTATGATTTCATCAAACACACTGTCTTTTCATTACCAAAAACATCATCAGAAGTATGTCACTACAACCAATGAAATAATTCAGGGTACCCCATTTGAAAAATCCAGCCTCGAAAACATCATTCAACAAACTAAAGATCAACCACAAAATCAGAAACTTTTCAATAATGCCGGACAGACATTCAACCACTGGTTTTACTGGAACAGCCTGAAACCATCAGGTGGTGAAATGCCCAAAGGAACAATCAGCAGTGCGATCGATTCGGCATTTGGAAGCTATGATTCATTCGCAAAGGAGCTTTTCAACACATCATCGAAACTGTTCGGCAGCGGATGGACATGGCTTGTTAAGGACACTGGTGGTAAATTATCTATAATTAATACCAGCAATGGTGATACACCAATATCACTGAATCTGAAACCTGTTTTGACAATAGATCTCTGGGAACACGCCTATTATCTTGACTATCAGAACAAGCGGGATGAATATGTATTGACAGTGATCAATAAATGCCTGAACTGGGATTTTGCTTCGCAGAATTTTTCCGGGGATTGAACAATGCAGTGCTCCATTAGTTTTACCAGGTAATTTCGCATAATTTTCATATCTGCATTAAGATGTCTTTTCTGGGATTTTCACAGTACCCGGTACGGCGAGTGTGTCGCGAGAAACGATCCTCTTACAACCGGGACTGCCGGGGCGTGTGTCGCAGACTGCTAACACATAGTTCTGCTGACAAACCCCCTGGGACATTTACCACATAGTACTATATTTGAGGTTGATATTTCTGTATTTGCCACGTTAAGATAACGTGGCAAATGAGCTACAGCTACAGATTCTCACCTGACACAACTTCAATATAGAAGAGGTAGCGGATGACCGGCTAAAAAGAATGACTGAGAGACACTCCTTGGTTAAAACTTTGGAGAGCTAACATGGGACAAAAAGAAAAATAGACGTCGATTTTTTAAATTGTCGCCACATGTCCCTTTGTCCCTAAATCCCTAAGTCCCCTTGTCTCCTTATGAAATCGGCGTACCATTGACCGGTTTTTTTGATTGTGCGTGCCTGGGTTGTGTAATCGATGTAAATCAATCCGAAACGTTTTGAATATCCTTTTGCCCATTCAAAATTGTCCATCAGCGACCAGTAATAATAACCCTTCAGATCAACACCTTCGCCAATTGCTTTCAGACAGGATTCCAGATGCTCCCTGAGATACTCTTTACGGTCTTCATCATTGATTGATTTATCCTGCAGAACAATATCCGGTGCGGCCATGCCATTTTCGGTCACATATAGTGGAATCGGAGGATACTCGGATGAGATCCAGGTCAGCAGTTCATATAACCCATTTGGATAAATCTCCCAGCCCATTTCGGTATACTTTGCATCGGGAACCGGTTCACTATTGATTTGCGATAGCCAGTTCATCGAGTTATCAACTTCACCATCATACAACCGGAACCTGAAATAATAGTTCACACCAAGAAAATCAGGTCTGTTGTTTTTTATCTTCTCCATATCACCATCAAGGATAACCGGTGCAATACCATGACCATTAAGAACAGTCATAACTTCTACCGGATATGTTCCTTTCAGGCTTGGCTCGAGAAACCAGCGGTTCCACATTCCATCAACCATTTTCATCTTCTGCTGCGCGGCCGCTGATCCATCCATGTTATGCACCGGAGATAAACAGTGCACGATGCCAACTTCACCACTGATACCCAGCTTTTTGAAACGCTCGTACGCGGCGGCATGTGAAAGGTTTATGTGATGTGATGCCTGAATTGCCAGTTTCGGATCTTTGATACCTGGTGCAAAGGCTCCGGTCTGATACCCACCAATAGCGATTATATATGCTTCATTGAATGTAGCCCATTTTTTAACACGATCACCATATCGTTTGAAACAAAACTCCGCATAATTTGCAAAAGCATCGATAATTCCCCGATCAGGCCACCCGCCCTTATCACTCAAAGCCTGTGGCAGGTCCCAGTGAAAGAGTGTTACATTTGGTTCGATACCGGCTTTGAGCAGTTCATCTATCAGATTATCGTAAAACTTTGCCCCAGCTTCATTTACAGCACCTGCTCCTGATGGAAAAATTCTTGACCAGGAGATTGAAAGCCGATACCCTTTCAGGTTCACTTCTTTCATCAATTTGATATCATCACGATACCGATGGTAATGATCCGCAGCAACATCTCCGTTATCATCATTGTGAATATTCCCCGGTGTATGAGAAAATGTATCCCACACTGATGGTCCCCTGCCATCTTCATTCCAGGCACCCTCAACCTGATATGCAGCAGTTGCAGCCCCAAAAATAAACCCTTTCGGAAATTTCCCGTTCCCCATCATTGATATCCCTTATTTAAAAAAATCGGTTTTTGTTATGCTGTAAAATAAATTATCATTATAACACAATCCATTCTCTTGAACATAATTTAATTAAAGGGAGTTTTATTTCATCTATATGGGTTAAAAGCAGTCTGATATGGCGGTGTATTTTGGTGGAAAAAGCAGAGTCTCAGAGGTTGTCTCACGAAAAAGACCACGCAGCCTGCGCATGATCAAAAACCTTCATTCTAACCTCCGTATCCCAGGTGATAGTCTGATAGGGTTTTCAAAGTGAAATTTGTAGCCAGAAATTATTCATCTATTACTTATGGTAACGTCCCGCCCCAACCTCACCTTTCTCACATTCTCCAACCCCACAACCCCATAAGGATTTCCAGCATTACTCGCAATTGAATACAGCCGTTGTGCTACATCCAGTTTTTCGTACTTCATAGCGATATTACCACCAAAAACTGCAAGGTCACCAAATTCGGGGAACTGTTCAACACCCCGTTTTACCTCTTCGAGTGCTACCAGATCGTTACCGGTTTTTTCCAGGAGTATGCAAATCCTGTAATATAGATTGCGGTTCTCGGGTTCTTTCTCAAGGGTTCTTTTGGAGTAGTAAAGTGCCCGTTCAAGATTGTTTTCCTGTTCATAAATATCCGAAAGCATATAGTCAACATATACTTCATTTTTCCCTGATTCCGGATATTTAAGCAGCCATTCGATTGCGGTCTGATTATCATCGAGATCCCGATACATCTCTGCAAGAGCGATAAATGCTTCTTCTTTATCTGGGGATTGTGCAATAAGGGATTCGAATGCTGTGATAGCTTCGGGGATTGCGCCTGCTTTGCGATAGCAGACCGCGCGGATCAGCAGCGCTTTGTCATCATCAGGTTTGAGTTCGAGTGCGCGTGATATCGATGCGATACATTCACCGATATCTTCAAGGGTATAATAGACAATCGCAAGATTGAGATGTCCCCGGAAAAAGTCCGGAGCATACCCCAGACACGCTTTGTAATACACAACACTCTGAGGCAAACTGTCAAGTTGAAAATATGCATTGGCACAGTTAAAATAACAGATCGCTTTATTCTCACCTTCGGCAGCAGCTTTTTTATACAACACGACAGCATCGCGATACTTCCCGGCATTATAAGCGGCATCGGCATTCGCCTGAAGTACTCCAGCCTCAGCTATACAGATTAAGCTTAGTATGAATATTAAAATAAGGTACGTTTTCATAATTTAATTTGTTTCTCCAGAACTTCTCTCCCACTAAGAGAGGCATTCATTCCACAGACAAGAGGGATGGTTAGATGTATTTCTCTGTTTCGCGTTCGCATCCTCTCAACCTCTCATGTTTTCTCATTTTCCTGTGTTTACCACCCTCTTTAACAGTCGGTGCCCTGTATTCTATACTTACTTGATGCATCTTACATCAACCCCATTCTCCTCATGCTCTCATGCACTCTCACTGCGAATTCTCGGGATCCGCGGAGTTTAATCTTTACACTCACGAATCAAGCTTATACTCAATAACCTGTTTCTTCTTCTGCATCACCGGCACCCCTTGATTTCTTGCGGGCTTGAATCGCCAGGTTTTTATCACTTTTGTCGCTTCAGTTTTAAATGATGCATGCGGTGAAGCGACAACATCAACACTGGTCACTCTTCCATCAGTACCGATAACAATGATCGCTACAACTTCCCCTTCAATACCAAGCTCCCTCGCACGAGGCGGATATTGGGGTATCGGTGTATACACTGGTAAAGCATCCTCGTCAGTCTCCCCTTCATTAAACACCACCGCTTCCATATTCCCCTGCTGCTGAACTGCAACGCCATCGCCACTTCCGATATCAAGATCTGGTGTAAACTTAAAATTCATCTGTCCGGACATTCCCTTCTGCCCCGATGGCGACTGGATCTGCCGGGTTCTTCGCTGAACCTCCTTTTTCTCCTCCTTTTTTGGAGGACGTATCAGTTCGGCGACAATTTTTGGTCCTGAAGCAGCATCATTTTTTTGTTTTTCAGCAGTATTAAAGAGGGAATGTACAAGGGGGATTATTACAAAAAAAGCGAAACTAATTACAACTGCAATTACTGCTTTCACCAGAAATTCCAAAATTTTTGCAGCAATTTTAATCATGATATCAATTACCCGCAGGTGTTATTCCTTGTCTGCAGCTATTGAAACTTTCTGTGCGCCGGCAAGTGCACACTGATCCATCACCTGAACAGCCTTTCCGATAGCAGCGTCCTGATCTGCAATGATAACCACCGTAAGATCGGGTCTTTTTGCGGTCTCCTGAGCAATAAGCGTTTTGAGTCGCTCGATATTCACCTGCCTTCCATGCACATGAATAGTCCCTTCACGCGTAATTCCGATTAGTAGCGTTTTCTGTCCCTGGCTTACGGCTGTCTGTGCTTTGGGTTTGGTGACATCAACACCGGTTTGACGATTAAAATTAGTGGTGACGACAAAAAAGATCAGCAGTATGAAGACCATATCGATCAATGGTCCCATATTGATATCAGCGGACGAACTGTTATTATGTATAAATCCGTAATCTTCAAACATTACTATTCCCTGCTTCCGTTTTTGAAAACCCTGAAGAAACTGTTTCGAAGTCTTTCAGCAGCTTATTTACTATTGCTGTTTTTTTGTTGGACAGATAATTGCAAAACAGCATTACCGGAAATGCAACAATCAAACCGGCTTCAGTTGTAAGAAGTGCAACAGAGATACCTTCAGCGGTAAGTGCGGGATTCCCTATACCAAAATCCATTATCACTTTAAAAGTTTGAACCATTCCCATGACTGTTCCCAGCAGTCCTAAAAGCGGAGCAACCGAAACCAGTGCATTCATCGAAGTAAAATGGCGTTCAAGATGCGGCATAGTACTTATAAGAAATTCTCTGAAGAGGTTTTTGTGACCGTTAGCGTTTTTTCCCGTATCTGCTTTCAGCTGTGATAATAACCTGTCGAACTCCTCAAAACCAATGATCTCTGCTGATGTATTTCCCTGAATCAGCAATTCTGCGTTTTTACGAAATCTTTTACTGAACCGCTCAAATCTGAGCAGAAAAAAGAGTTTATCTACTCCAGTGTATAGAGCAATGATCCCCACAGCGAAAATGATCCACATCAGGACACCGCCATGGTTCTGATTGTCAACAAACACTCTGATCAGATCCATACACAGTCCTTCAGGTATTGGGCCATAAGCGGTTGAGAACACGGATTGCATGTTTTTCCATCTGCGCCTGAAGGTCATTGGTGCGGTTACGCAGGAAATTATGTACAAGTAATACGGGAATCGCGATAATCAACCCTACCTCTGTGGTAATCAGCGCTTCAGAGATTCCGCCGGCAAGCATTTTGGGATCACCTGTCCCGTAATTGGTGATAACTTCAAAAAGCCTGATCATACCAGTGACCGTCCCTAAAAGCCCCATAAGCGGTGCTGCACCTGCGATCACCGCAAGAGTATTAAGATGTTTATTGATTTGCGGTAATTCTTCAATCAGAATTTCCTTAACCGCTTTTTCAGCTGAAGATCTGCTCCACTGAGAGTGTTCCAGGCAAGCTCGTACAATCCGTGCTCCCACACCTCGTTTATTCTGAACATATAATCTGGCACTTTCGATATCATTTTTGCCCAGAAGACCAAGTACAACTTTTGATAACCTGTTATCGGCTCCACTTTTAGTAATAAATTGTATCAGTTTCCATATTGTTAGTATAATCGCCCATAGCAGCAAACCAAACAGTGGAAACATCACCGGTCCACCTGATTTCACCCATTTGAAAAACTTCTGCTTATTATCAAGCTTTTCACCAGCTATCAATATTTTTGATTGCGCATTCTGAAGCACATCAAACAAGACCGGTCCACTGACTTTCTGCTTCTCGATCCATCCAGGAACTGCACCAGCCACAAAAGCACTCAATGCAGGGGCTCCGATTGCCTCGATACAGTATCTGTCAGCACCAAGAGTTCCGGTTTGTCGTATAATGTACGACTGTCCCGAGTGATTCATCCCGTAAACAAAAACATTCCCGAAACGTACCATTCCAAGCTCCTGTGGCTCTCCGGAATTGGGAAGAACCGTCTTTTTAGGAAAGGTGATCGAACAGCTTCGGCTGTGATATTTCATTCGATAGTCAGCAAATTGCTGAAGTGCCGCTACCGAATTTCCGGTACGTTTAAATGCTCGACGGATATTCTCAAGATCAAGCTTTCTCTCTTCCATATCAAGAGGAAAGGATTCGACCAGAAGATCTGCTTCCTTCTGAAACACCTCATCTAAAGATGTTGCAATAAATTTCCATTCATCCTTTGCAGCTGAAAGAACTTTATTTTCATCTTCGATAATATCATTTTTCGATAACCCTTCTTCCTTGAGCCGGGCCAGTTCGGTATGGAATCGCTCAAGCTTTTCACGAACATCGGCAAGCTCCTCTTTGTCTGCTTCACGCTGCCGCACCTGATCCTGTCGTATACGCCAGCGGGCTGCGATTTCGTTCTGAAGAGTATCCCGTGCTGCCTGTACATGCATTTTTAGCAGCTCCAGTTCCTTTTCTTTTAAAAATCTGGCATTTTTATCCGGCTGCGCAGCTTGAATCATCTGTATTGATAACAGAATGATAATTGCATTCAACATTCTCATTCGCCAGCCTCCATTATCTGAATGCCACTAAGAGGCAACTGTACAAATTCCGGCAACGCCTTTCCTTCACGAATATTCACCCATTTAAGAAGCTGGGCCGCAATTACAGGATCTTTTCCATTTTGCCAGACCTCTTTCCCATCAGGAGTATACCCGGTCCAGATTGCATACGACGAGCCATCCATATTTACAACTGCTTCGTAGAACATGCCAAGTCTGATACGATACGCGGTTCCCCGTATTTCAGGAACCGGTGATGCACCCTGTGCCAGCAGCATAGATGAAGCAGCGTCATCAATATCTTTCAGTATCTGCAACAAACGCTGCACCCCCTCACTGCTTTCAATACTTTTGGCAATAAGTTCACTCCGAAGAAACGACAGTGAAGCATCAAAGGTCTTCTGAATCATCGGTGGAAAATTCCGAACGACCTTCAGGTATCCATCGCAAACTGCAATGCACTTTTCACGAAATCCGCTCTGCTGAAGATCAACCTGTCGTTTCGCTGTCTGAAGAGCATCGATGGCACCAATGAGTGAATCATTCACAACGTTTTGGGCATTCATTGCACTCTGCACAGAATCTATTTCCGCACGAAGCGCATCGAACCGTTTTTTTGTACGTGCTATGTACTCTGCAAACTCCTTCTCATCCCTGCGCTTATCTTCTTTGACAGTTTTACGCTGCGCGGCAATATCGATGAGTTCTTTTCGAAGAGATGCAATCTCCTTATCGATATCATACTCATTCTGAGCAAACGTCAATGAACAGGTACCGATAGTTAAGGTACACAACAATGCTCCTGCAATTATTTTCATAGTAACACCAGACTCGTATTATTTGTCAGTATTCAGTATCAATGGAAGCCCGTCTTTACCTCCAACAATCACCACTTTGGCATTCTGCGATTGAGCAATATTCTGTGTCGCTTCAATACCTTTCCACTGAAGCAGCTCTTTTGTGAGCCCCTGAGCAACAATTTTCTGGAAATCAGCCACACCCTGAGCTTCAATACGTTTGCGATCAGCTTCAAGTTTCTCCTTCTCCAGCACAAACTGCATCCGTTGGCTCTCCTGCTCCGCTTTGAGTTTCTCCTCGATCGCTTCAGCAACTTTTGGCGGCAGTTGAATGTTTCTTAAAGGTGTGTTCTCCACTACTATACCGCGTGGCTCAATCTGTTTTCTCAAATCATCGGTAATACCAGTCGCAAGTTTTTCACGAACGGATGTATATAGTGCTTTAGCTTCATATCCCGCAGTCACCGTGCGAACTACAGACCTGAACTGAGGTACAATGATAATATCGACATAATCCACTCCAACCGTTTTATACACTTCTCCGGCTTTATCGGGATTTAGATGGAATAGAAGGCTTACTTCCAGATTTAACGACAAGCCCTCCTGAGTTGGAACCGTTGTGCTTTCTTTTACTTCCTGAGTTTTGATACTCATTTTGATAACTTTAGCAAAAGGATTTACCAGATTGATACCTGGTTTAAGTGTCTTTTCAGAAACCATACCAAAGAAATCAACAACACCGACATGTCCGGCAGGAATCACTTTCACCCACTGAAATGCAATTATACCCGATGCAACCAGAATAGCAATAACCCCAATGACTTTCGGATTCCCGGTATTTCTTCCCTGAGGTTTCACAAAAAGTAATGCAATTCCTGCGACCAGCATCCCTATCGCGACTAATACGGTCATACTTCACTCCTTTGATTGAAAAATGTGATAATAAACGTGTAATTTTGAAATAAGAGCGAAGGACCACACCAGTTTCATTTCGATCTTACTCAATACAGGCATTTCCGGGCTGTATCGATTTGTATGGACGACTCAACGGCTACAAACCGCTCATCCGATATTTCGATCAGCTCTATGGAAACGCAAAACCCCACATCTGTTCCGGCACATTTCGTCCCGGAGAGCGGGAGCAATGGCTACGGCTCAACAAATAGCCTCAAAATTATCCCATTAGTGGCCCCAAAAAGTCCCGATAATGAGTTTTGCCATTCCCTCCTGAATCTAAAAATATAAAAGTGTATTGCTTGCATTCTAACCATTCAGACTATAAAATTGAGATATTAAATATTCAGTATTGGTAAAATATTCATTTGCTCTTGATTCAATAATACATAATGACACCGACACATGAAACCACTTACACGAATTTTTAAACCCGGAATGCACCTCTTTCATGAAAATGATCGATCTCGTGAGCTCTACATCATTCAAAGCGGCAGTGTAAAAGTATATCGTTGTGTCGCCGGCAAAGAGATTGAACTTGCAGTTCTAAAAAATGGTGCGGTGCTTGGAGAAATGGCATTAATTGATGGAAAGTCCCGAAGTGCATCAGCACGCACTCTTGAAGAAAGCACGGTGATCATCATTGATGCTGACACATTTCACGAAAAAATGCGTGGTGTTCCCTCCTGGTTTCTTTCCATTATAAAGATGACAAGCAATAAAATCAGACTTGCCAATAAGCGGCTGCAGAATATCACCAATGAACATCAGGGGGCCAACATTATCATAACCATTTCGCATCTTAATTCCCGATTTAATCAGACTCACCAGGGACTTGATATTACAAAACTACAGCTCCAGTTGATTCAACTCCTCGGGGTTACGCATCAGAAAGTGGTGCGTATTATCGACTTTCTTCAGCAACATGAATTTGTCACCATAAGTTCAACCCATCTTTCCATTACAGATACCGCAAGAATGAGTGAATATTGTGAGTTTCTAAGATTTTTGATACGTAAAAATTATGAACGAATGCTCCCGCAATCCGATGATATTTACAAACTCATAATCGATGTTACAGAGCAGTACCCTGAAATCAGCATGAGAGATGATTTTTCTACCGTAATCAATGGCTCCATTTTATGGAATTTTATGCAACAGAACAAACTTACTGATGAATATGAAGAGCTCCTTGATCTTCTTGAAGCACTCAACCTCTTTTCGGTGAAACGTGATTTCAGAGAAAAAGGCAGTAATCCAATTGCAGGCAGTACATTTTCAATTAATAATTTAAACTGGAAAAAAATGTACCTTTACAGTAAATATTCTCCAATGACCCCATCAGTATGAATAAGTTTTTTATATCTCTTATTTTACTTTGCTGTGCATTACATGCTCCTGCGGAAAAACGGGTCGGTGGAGTTCTTGACCGTGATACGCGGTGGAATGCAACAGATGGACCATATATCCTTGAATCTGATGTCATTGTTCCAAAATACAAACGCCTGATTATCGCCCCAGGAACGAGAATTATAATTTCATCCAAAAACCTGGACACTTTGTCAGATCAGATAGATGATTTTGACAAAGTTAAAATTTCGATTAAAGTACGCGGCATCCTCAGTTGTGTTGGCAGACGCTCCGACAGAATAATTATTTCTTCAGAAAACAAGCCTTCCGGGAAAAATTATGGCTGGTATGGAATTATCTTTGATAACCCCCAGGACGATGGAAATGAAATAATCTGTGCTGACATTACCGGCGCATATATTGGCATAAGTGCTCTGGGATGCAGCCCAGTAATTCGTGGCTGTATTATAGAAAATAACCATATAGGCGTGCTGTGCCAGTACCTGGGCAATGCGTCGATATCAAACT
>JBNKZD010000317.1:0-10720 GCA_050301235.1 Chitinispirillaceae bacterium
TGTCTGTTCCTTTTCTGATGTTTCATGTGAAACTTTTTGTCAATCAGAAAATACTTTACAGCACCCCTTTTTGTCAAATGATTTATTATCATACTAATTGTAAATATGAGTGTTTATATGTCAATTTAGAACAGAAACTATTTAAATGTCTTTAAGTTCGATTAATTTTGATTCCGTACCAATAAAGCAGTCCTCGTTTTCACCAATCCCTATACAATACAGTTTTGTTCCTTTTAACATATCTCTATCATGCATTTGTGAATCGCTCAGTATCCGCTTGAAATTATTTCTCTTTAACTCATTCGATCTTTTAATGTTTCTTTTCAGCCACTCCTCATCCTCCTGATTCACACGAGTCAAACTGAATATTATTTGTTTACTATCACTATTAAAAAAGCAGAAACCAAACTGTTTTGCCACAAGAACATCATGCAACCAGCGTCTTATAGATGGAAACATGGGATCGAAGTCGAATGCAAGGATACGATTATTTTTAAAATACAGACACACCTCAATCAACCCATTGCCAATGATAGTATCAATATATCGAAACTTTGTTTGCATATCATTAACCGGACCGTGTTCCAGCCCGCAAAAAACTATATTCGCTCTCGAAAAGCTCCCTGCAATTATTGGAACATTCGCATCTCCATGACTTACTGCACCAACAACACAAGTCTTGTTTTCCAACTTTTTAAGAGAATCATTCAAGGATTGCGGGAGATACAGTTTCGGATGATCACCTTGCGATACATTAAATTGACTGAGTGCGTCATCCATCCCCGATATTCGCCCCCCATCGTCGAGGTGCCCATAAGTACGACTTTCATTGATATCAGGTAATCCTTGAGCAAATATAACTTCTCTGGTGTGATTGACATAAGTTTGAAGTACAAATTCCAGCCAAGATCCAAATGTATCGCCGTGTTTAAAATGTTTTTTCAACCCCTCCGTACTCTGATCCTTACCAGCAATTCGTCGGGACAAATAGCCTTCCCAGTCATCACGTGTTGTATGGCGAAAAATCAGCGGAGTACCTAAAACTGTATGAACAAACTGTTCCTCATTCAGAGGTGGAAGGATTCGTGCGTACCAGACCTCACCAATCGCTGGTGAATAAGTTGCCACCGAATAATCATAAATAGGAATAGATGCCTCAATTTCCCGTTTTTCAACAATATCCCAGAGAATTGTCTTTTTCAAATCACCACCAACAACCTGATATAACGAAACAAAAGAATCGTTAAGGTTGTCCATTGCCTTAGCAGCATACCCCATAACCTTTTTTTCTTGAATGTAACGGGAAAAGAGTAATCCAAGTGTAAACTTTTCGTTGATCAAAGCATCAAGTGCCATCCATGAACTGAAAAAGGTTTTCGTAATCGGGCTCATCGGTGGCCCGGACGGCATATATTCATCCTGTTTATCGCAAATCTTATTGTTGAAGTCGTTAAGCATTGGTATAGAATCCAAAACCTGTTCTGCAAATTCTGTACAGATATTAAAGCACTGACCTTACTACCCCAAAAATCACCCGCACATCTTTGATGGTGGATTACTGAATATAAAAACTGTTTATTACGAAAAAAACTTTTTTACTCCTTTATTTTTCCTGGAAGATATATTTTTCATGTACCATTTCGATCCTTTTTGAAGTGATTGCCAATTACAATTATTACGAAAGATACTACTACCGCTATGCCACGAAAACTCAAACATCCATCGCAAACTACTAATGAAGTACGCACAACCGATCAGCTAAACATTTCCATTGGTGAACCAATTGAACTTTCTGTGTGGTCAGTGAAAAAAACTGGAATCCGTTGCAAACTGATTTCTTCACAGGTTCCTGTAACTTTCAGAAAGGTTCGATACGAGGTAGAAGGTGAAATAATTACAGTTATTCCTGCTAATGTATGGCAATTCAAAAATACCGTTTACATATCGGGAGTAACAATCAGTCGGCGTTTCGATGCAGATGCTCTAGGCTTAACACCATTGCAACTCAAAGAACAAGGATTGTTCGAGCCGGACAAAGAGACTGAACTGGTAGAGGAAAATGACCCATTTACAAAATATTACCTGCCAATTATGGCATACGGCCCACGACGTGAATATGAGATGGAACAGGTTATCCCGTTTGAAGATCCTGAGGATTGCGATAGCGACCCCATTATTGAGGCTGCAGATGCCTTTGAAAATGGTGACATACAGAGCGCTTATCACATAATTAAGAAAGTGCTTACTGAAGACCTGCGATGCATCGATGCACACGCCCATCTTGGTAATTGGGAATTCGACGTGCCTGATTCGACCTTCGAATTCAGACAGACAGCACGACGACACTACGAGGCGGGCCTGCGAATCGCAGAACTGAGTTTTGGAAAAAATTTTTTCGACCTTCTTCCATGGGGATATGTAAATAATCGGCCTTATCTGCGTTGTCTGCATGGTTATGGGCTTTGTCTCTGGCGTTCCGGAAAAATCGAAGCGGCGCGGGAAGTTTTTGAAAAAATGCTCTGGCTCAACCCCTGGGATAATCAGGGAGCCCGTTTTTTACTTGCTGATATCGATGCCGGAAAGAACTGGCAGCAGCTGAACAACGAAGGATTGGCATGAAAACCTCACAAAAGTTAAAAACAACATCCACTAATCCATTTCTTGAATTAACCTGGTTGGATATTCAGGAGTGAGCTGGTAGCAAGATTCTTTCCCGGGGCAAATCATACCAGCGATCAGGCACTCTAAGTGAACTGGTCATTACAAAAGAGAACGAACTCATAACCTGGGTGGAAGGATCCGCCCAAATGCCACTATCGTATCTTTCGAGCAGGGAAAACTGAATTCCAGGTGTACCTGCCCCTATAGGTTTGACTGCAAACATGGGGTTGCTGTTGTTGTTGAATATCTGGAGTTGCAGAAAAAGAAAACCACTATTCCGATCATCGGTGCAAAAGACAAGCGAATTTCACTTATAATAAATGGTAAGACGGTCTTTTCCGATGAATCTGATGATGATTGGAATGATGAGTATGATGACGACTTTGAAGAAGAAGATGATGATGATGATGAAATTGAAATGCCTCAAATGAGCAAAAATGGGAACTCCGCTAATCCGGTCGAAGCATTTCTCAAAGGAAAATCCCGTGAGGAGTTGGTGGCGATCATCAAAGATATCGTCGCATCTTACCCTGAAGTGTACCTGGAACTTTCATTCAAAGCTAAACTCACATCACCATCAGTGGCTGCTCTTGTAAAAACGGTCAGCAAAGAGATTGATAAGGCTACAAGTGAGCCGGGATGGAGTAATCACTGGGATGATTCCGGTTATATCCCATGATTATACAAGGGTACAGACAGGATTGCAGAAACTGTTTGATTCCGGTAATTACGATGAAATTGTCACTCTCGGTAAAAAGCTTTACACCAAAGGAATGGAACAGGTGGAGCAGAGTCACGATGAAGTGAAACCTCACAAGAAATATGCGATGCACTGTCAATTGTCTTTGAAGAGATGTTCGCTTGCAGATGTCGATAAACTGGAGCAGGCAATCGATTGGGAGATGGCTGATGAGTATTCTTTGACAGGTAGCCTTCAGATTTTCTGGGAAAAGCAATTCCATAAAAGTGATTGGAGCACTATCGCTGATCGCCTTTTGCCCAGACTACAGAATTCCATACCGGGAAACGACAAATCGGAATTCAGCCGTGATTACAATCGTGATAAATTAACAAATCAAATCATTAATGCACTTGAACATGCTGGCAGATCTGAGGAAATACTCGACTTGTGCATTCGCGAAGCACCAGTTACCAAAAGCTATGAACGCCTTGTAACAATATTGCGAAGATCGGGAAAAACGGTTGAAGCTGAAGAGTGGATCCGCAAGGGAATTAAAGCAACACAGGACAATCTTCCCGGTATTGCATCAGGACTCCGCAGACAACTCTATGAAATTTATATGGAGAAACAAGATTGGCCTTACTGTGCAGCAATGAGAGCTGATGATTTTTTCCAGAGTCCATCACTGACCAGCTATAAAGACCTGCAACAAGCATGCGAAAAAGCGAAGCAATGGAAACTGGTTCGTCCTGCAGTTATGTCGTTTCTTACAAAAGGTATCCTGCCGAAACCATGTAGTGGGCAATGGCCTTTGCCCAAAACGGGTAACACAATTCAAAGACTTAATGAATATTCAAAACCTCCCTTTACAACAATTTTAATCGAAATCGCAGTTTTTGAAAAAGATATCGATGAAGCGCTCCGTCTCTATGATGAGAGTATAAAAAGGAGTAAAACCGATTCATCTTGGGGTTATAGTTGGGGCAGCAGTATCAGTGACCAAATCGCAGATGCTGTCAAAGATACATACCCCGACCGTTCAATTGGTATCTGGAAAAGAGCTGCAGAAAATTACATTGCTCGCACAAATCCAAATGCATATTCCATTGCAATCGGTTATTTAAACAGGATTTCGAAAGTTATGATAAAAACCGGCCAGGAGAAAGAGTTCAGAAATTATATAGCTGAAATCCGTGCGACAAACAAGCGCAAAATCCGTCTGGTTGAAATGCTTAATGGTTTGACGGGAAAGCGAATTGTTGATGAGTAACGATTGTCTATTGTTGAAAGCTTTAATAGTCCAAAATCCAACTTAAATACCAGCCAAATCACCGGATGAATGAAAATGCCCAATTATATGCACTAAAACCATCATCTAAACGATAATAGTACGTTCCGCTACTCATATTGCTGTGAAGAGGAAATTTTATATCACCACATTCCTTAGCCATATTAAATTCATACCGCGCCACAGATTTCCCATTAATCGTAAAAATGTTCAATTGTGCTTCAGGGCGTACTCCTGCTAAATGATTGTATTTTATACGTATCACACCCCGAAATGAGTTAATAGATAAAGTACTGTTTTGGATTTTTTGCGTCTTGATGCCAGAACTTTGCAAATCAGATATGTCGTACAACCTGGAAGTTCCATTTGATGTACAAACAATAACGCTTTTATCATTTGGAGAAAATGCAACATCAATTACGAATTCATGGTTGATAGGGAAAACTCTGAGTTCCCGGCCGGTTGCAATATCCCAAAGTCTTGCAGTATTATCGATAGATCCGGTGAGCGCATACATTCCAGAGTTTGAAAATTTCGCAACAGTAACAATCTTTCCATGCCCTTTTAATATTTGTAATATAGGATTACGGGTTCTGCTGTTCCACACAATTGCAGTACTATCAACAGAACTTGTGATAATTTTCGAACCATCAGGACTCATCGCGACAGAGTTTACAATTGACTTATGACCTCCATATGACATTATTTGTTCACCATCAGAAATTCTAAATAATCTGGCAGAGTAATCGTTAAGACCAACAAGAACAAGGGAATCCCCTGGCGAAAATGATAAACAAAGAATACTGGGGGGTGATGAACTATTCGATTGGGCAGTCACTGAAATGGTCTTTAAAATCATACCGGTTTCCACATCCCACAAATCCACACTGTTACGATTTGCTATGAGCGCTTTTTTACCATCTGAAGAAATCACTGAAGAAGATACACTACAATTTTCATCATGGTAATACAATTTTTTAACGATTGATCCATCAGACACATTCCAGATCCTTGTTGTATCATCTAAATAGGTCGCGATGACTTTCGAATTGTCATTTGGAATGCCAACTGTTTTGATGGGGGGTTCAAAAATGAAAAATGACTTTATAAGTTTTTCATCATTGATGCTCCACTGCTTTATCCCCCAAAATTGATAACCAATAAATGCACTTTTACCATCCCGGGATAAAGCAATTGAATTTGCTAAAGAAGAATAATATTCGAATTTCTTTAGTAATTTGCCGGACTTTAGATCGATTAACTCCACTAAAGCATCATCCGAAACTGTAAGGCATACTTCCATTCCTGTTGAAAAATATATCTCTGCAGGATCACCGTATTGATATGTAAACAACTCTGTTACAGACCTGGTTTGCAGGTCGATTTTTTTTATATAATTCCTTAAAGAATCGTCCCTGTGATCATTTACATACACAAACAAACCGCTATTTGAGAGTTCGATAGCAGTTAATTTTCCACCTTTACCATTATACAAAGACTGTTGTTCTTCTGTATACAAATTAAGATAGATAATGGAATCCTCAACGGTATAAATAATAGCAGAGTCATTTGGAGTGAATTGAACATCTTCACCAGAAAAACTCATAACAACCTTGAAATCGGGAAGGTTCACCAGCTTAGTCATTCCACTTGAAGTATAAAAACACGTTTTCCCATTATGTGAAAACCCGGTTTCCGTCACAAACGGAAAATGTTTATATACACTTTGTTCCAATTGAATTGCTCCAACCATAGCTCCCGACGTTACATTCCAAAGTCGTACAGAACCATCAGACCCACCCGAAAGAACCATTTTTTTGTCATCAGAAAGAACAGCAGTGCATACTCCACTATCATGCCCAGAAAATGTCTGTATCAATTCACCAGTACTGGTATTCCAAAGCAGCACCTTATTATCAGATGAATTGCTTATTAACATTTTACCATCTTTAGAGAATGAAACCGAATATATCCACCAGGTCTGCTTGAAGTTTTTATTCTTTTCAGGAAGAGTGAGTGTTCTGACTAAATCTCCAGTCACAACATCATGAATACGAAGCTTATCATCAAAACATCCAGTTGCAAAATGTGGTGTAGTTGGTGAAAAAGCTGCACAGGAAACCCTTCCAAACCCAAATTGCCTGATTGGTGTTGTAACAGTGTCTGCAAAAATCAGCTTGGATACCATTATACATATAATAAAACAAATACTTCTGATCATTATGTGCTCAATTACTTTTATAATGGTACTTTTTTAGACTTTATGCTTTCAGAATTCAATGTTCGCTTTCAATTTCTAAAATATATTATTATATGAATACTTTAACCAAACACCTGATGGGCTTTTTTAATTTTATAATGCCATCCCGATGTTTGATCATTTATAATATCAATACCCCCACTATCTGGAAAAACCAGATAAAAACCTTGATCAACACTATGATTTAAACCATATTTCGAATCATGAATGTTGAACAAATCCTTCAAAACTACCCTTTTTTCAGCTCCCTTGGCCAAAATACTCGTGAGGAGATGCTTGAAGAAGCTCGGACAGTCACACTCGAAAAAAATACTCCCTATTTCAATGAGGGAGACACCTGTTCGAGTATTGCTTTTATTGGAACAGGTTCAGTTGTTATTTACAAAACAGGCGAGAATGGTAGAAAAATAGTACTCTATAGAGTCAATCCAGGCCAGACCTGTATTCTTTCCACATCATGTATTCTCAGTGCACAGAAGCTCCCTGCTTATGCCAGTGCAGAATCCTTCACTGAAGCTATCATTTACTCCCCCACGCGATTTCGTCAATGGATCGACAATGATAAATCACTTCGTTCCTATGTGTTTGAGATTATCACTGTCCGCTTTAACAGAATTATTGCATTAATCGAGGAAATTGCATTCGGTAGAATTGACCGGCGCCTTGCTGATCTGCTCATTGCAAAGTTTGAGAATAGTGGAGTTCCGTTGACATCGATTGTTGCCACCCACGAGAGTATCGCTTCCGAACTGGGTACCGCCCGCGAGGTTGTCAGCCGCGCGCTCAAAAAATTTGAATCCGGCGGAGCCATTAGCTTATCCCGTGGCAGGATGCAACTGACAAATGAATCGATACTCAAATCGCTTGCAGAAATGATATAAATTCTCTCTTTAAGCCCTCAAAAACACATCATGTGTGACTTAGTCACTGAACAGCCAGCGTCTTTTATGTAATATTGATAATAGATGAATTTTAAAGATAAATGTCTTTTAGACCAGATAACCAGGGAGGTTTTTATGGAACGCAATGTGGGTATGATCGACAAGGTAGTAAGAGTTATAGTAGCAATTGTGCTTTTTTCGATGTACTTCATTCTTGAAGGCAACCTGCGATTTATCGCACTTGCAGGATTTGTTCCGCTGCTAACCGCGCTAATTTCCAGTTGCCCGTTATACAGCTTACTTGGAATCAGGACCTGTCCAAGTTCAAAAAGCTGATATGATACAATAAAGCAGATGTGCGATTGACATGCTGATGGAGGTGTTGGGGAGTAAACTCCAACACCTAAAAAACAAATCCTATGGAAAATTAAGCATCAATCACACTTTAAACTACAATTTCGCACAATTTGTAAGTTTCCGAAGACATAAAATGCTGATCTCAGTACGTCTCATATACATTTAATGCCACACTCAGAAATTCTGCCACCCGCTGCTCATTCCAATCATTATCAAGTGTAATATCATTCATTTCAACATTCGTATCAACACACTTTTTAATCTTTTCAATAATTTGCTCTTCACAACCAGGACAGTAATTTTCTCCGTGAATTGAAGAATTTTATCTGAAAATAACCGCCGTTTGCAGTTCCGAGCCGTTTAGAAATACCATATTCTGATGGTATGTCCGAAAGGCCTGCCATCGTAAGACACTAATAGTAGAGTTTCTATTTTAATAACTTGTTATAATTTGGTTATAATTTAGTTATTATTTAGTTTTAAGATGTGGATGTGGTTATTTAATATAAGATAGGTTTCGGCTGTTACACGCACAATGAGGTACCAAAATGCAAATGAAGTCACGTTTTAATTGTCTTTTCTTAAGTATAATTTTTCTGTTCAACCTGTCATTTTCCTCTCAGATCCTTTCAGGTACGGTTAAAGACGGGGCTGGGGCAAGTGTCGAGGGTGCGACCGTACAACTGGTTATAGCCGATAAATCCACAGTTACGGACGCCGGGGGCAACTGGCAATTTAATTTGCCATTGACCATAAAAATGCAGCGGGTTCGAAATGGTTCTTTTTCGGCTGCCATCCAAAACGGTCTGTTGGCTGTTACAATTCACGAACCCCTTCTTCATGTGAAGGTCAGCCTTCACCAGCTCGACGGAACTCTCATTGATTGTGTAACCGATAAAACACTCCCGGCCGGGTATCATACTATTAACCCGATAAGGCAGTCTTTGCCGCCGAAAATAGTTTTGATAAAGGTCGATATCGGTGGCTCTGTGACGTATTTTAAATTGCCGGTCATGGCCGGTATGACCGGTCATATCGGTCCAGTCTCTAAGGGAGATAATAACACTTCCGGGCACCTTGCCAAGGTAAGTGCAGTGATCGACACCATCAAAGTCACAAAAAGCGGTTATCAAACTGCTGCTATACCCATCGAATCCTATACATCCGGACCCCATAATATCGTTCTGAAAAAAAACGGTGTCTCCTATCGACTGCCGCCTCCGAGCTATTGCCACGCATGGGACTATGTCCCGGACTGTATCCCGGGCAATCCCAACACGAAATGCGGTGGCGTCTGCAACACCATTAACGCATGCAGTGAGAGCCAAACGTCGAAGCCTGGTGCCGACGTCACGTTCATCTGTCCGAGATTCATGCTCCACAGCCCGGAGATGCTTCAGGCCGCGATTGATGACGGCAATGAAGAGTATCTCTACGCCGTTGTGGGTCACGACGTGGACTTCGGGTTCATCGATGGTGACGATGCGAGTACCTGCTGCCAGTGCTACCAGATTATCTACGCCTATCCGAGCCCGTATAACGAGAAGCAGGTTCAATTGAATCCTGACGATGTCAGCAAGCCGGCATCCGCAGTGCCCATTCCCAAACCGATTATCGCTCAGAGCTTCAATACCGCAGCTACTAAGAACACATTCGACATTTACATGGGTGGTGGCGGTTTCGGTGCTCACAACGGCTGCGGTCCAGGGCTCGGGGCGACCTCCACCTCCGGGCAATACCTCTACGAAGCCTATCCCGAGGAGGGTGGCTACTCCGGCGGTGTGAAACCGATTACTCATTGGAGTGAGTGTAAGAACCAGTATCAATGGGTCACCGATTCGAGCCTCGGGTCAGAAAAGTGTCAGGATAAAGTTACGCAAACCTGCAACGAGATTACCCATGCCGACCCGAAGATTACCGAATACGCGAGAAAATCCTGTATCGAGGCTAATCAGGTCAAATCCCTGCACCATGCCAACTGGTCCGTTTACGTGCGCCGAGTGGAATGCCCCGAAGCCCTCACCCGGGTTACCGGCTGCAAGCTACAGGACCAGGGCCTGCCTAAGGTTGACGGACTCATCACCGCCGAGCAGGCCGCAAAAGACAATTCCTTCTGGAAGAAGGGCTCCAACGGCAGAATGTACGAGACAACTACCATGGAGGACTGCTGCCGTCCTTCCTGCGCCGCGGCCGACTGGGTACAAAAGAAAGGTCTCCCAGCCGATCCGAATTACAACGTTTTCTATTCCTGTGACCGCGCCGGGGTTCCCTTAACTCAACCGGAAAAGTAGCCGATCTATTCTTTCAGCAAATTGGATGGTAACAAGTATCATTGCCATTTAACATACCATTACGTTGCTTGCTGGACTGAAGAAAAAGGAACTCTAACAATTGAGGTGTACTATGTTGGCAGCCGTGAAAGCGCACCATATTAATATCGCTTAAAACCAAAAACACCTTTGAAAGTGGGTAAGCATCCGGTAAAACCCGTCTTCCGGCCCAGTAGGCGCACCAGGTATTTTACCAATATAACTTACTTGCTATCAGGTTTCCATTCAGGGAGTAGATATTTTTCAATCTCATTGGATGTA
>JBNKZD010000318.1:0-4529 GCA_050301235.1 Chitinispirillaceae bacterium
CGATGAATGCGGATATAGAAGGTAAAAATGGAAACTTGAACGGTGGTCTGTTCGCCAAATCTTACTACGGTACACAGCAGTTTCATATTAATTCTTTCGATGTTCCTACCACCAGCGTGCCAGAGCCGGGAACTGTTTCAATGTTAATCCTGGGCATATTCAGTTTTCTGGGTATTTCAAGAAAAAAATTCACAAACAAAAAATAAATACAGCGTATAAGCCTGTTGCGAGAAATCCAGTTATTGATACTCAGTAACTGGATTTTTTTTATGATGTAATAACGATCACCTGCAAACAATTCGCAGATCGGTTGCACCTTCACTGGGTGTCTCATTACCGTCACGTAACCGGTAAACCTGAAAAATCTGCTGTTTTCATTCTTATTATGTAAATTCAATATCCCTGCTGCCGGAATACGACTGGGATAATGCCAACAAATCCGTCAACATTTTTTATCTTCCACTTATTTGACAGCTGTAGAGCAGGCTCCACCCGAAAATATAAGTAATCGTTATGCCCTCATAAAAAAGGAAGAGATGATTGTAGGCATGTGTTCATGTACTTTTATATATTTTTAATGGAAAATTCAGTATACTTAAAGTTTTAGTATGGATGGAATTTATGAACAAAATCAATTTTTTAATTATAGTTCTTTGCGCCGGGGCATTTTTTACTATTAATGGATCAGACACACTGCCCGAATACAAATTGGCAAATACAGGTAAATGCTGTGATTCTTCGTATCACCCGTATTCAACAATACATCCCGGTAAGCGTTATCTGGATCACCTGGATCAATTCAGAATGTGGCTTTGTTCAAAAGGAAAACCTTGCTCCGAAATTGATAGCGCAGTATTCCGGCGATATAAGCTGTTTCTTGATACAAATCGCCACAATCTCCCAACCGATGGCTACCAGCTGTATGGTAACAGTAAAGCTGCAATCAAGGTGGTCATTTATATTTCCATTACCTGCCCTTTGTGCAAAAGACTCTATAACGAGTTACTGGATTCTCTTCAAACACACCAATCGGGAAAAGATGTTGCGGTTACTGCAATTCCATTTACCAATAATGAGGCTGACAGGCTTTATAGCGCACTGTTCAAATGGGGTAAACAGGTTGCGGTACTCAGAGCGCTTCAGCCAGTTAAGGAACGTGTAACTCCAGAACGGGTTCTTTCGATAACAGACAGCCTGGGTGTCAACAAAGATGAATTATTGAATCATGCACATTCTAAAGAGATCATCGCACTTACTGCCCGAAGCAGAGATGTCGGAATTGCAGCTGGGGTAAAAGTGACACCAACTTTTTTTGTTAATGGTGTCAGATACAGCAGTTACAAGGATATCCGGTGGGTACTTGACTATATTGATATTCTCAGGGCAACACAATAGTCTTGCTTATATTTGAATACTCGGTCGCTACATTTATGATCCAGGTACCACTTTTTGGTCGTGGCAGGCTGAAAATACCATTCACGATTTTTCCGGCCTGAAGATAGTATACTTTACCCTGAATATTGTAAATGCCAATTTTGTTAATATGTTCATCACAATTTAAATTACATTCCAGCTGAGCAGGTAAAACAGCGACGTTTAAAAGTGAAGACTTATTCACTAATGTCGCAGGCTTTTTCACGGCCATCACGGTTTTAATAAGTTTGATATCATCTATTCAACGTCCAGTCTGCATCACCAAGTTCAAATCCACCATTAGCATACAAGTTCTCATCAGAAGCTTCTTCGGTAATAACAACGTTATCAATGTCATAAGTACCCGTTTCGAACCCGAAAATCACAGCAAAATTTATTGCATCAGCCCCCTCGACATCAGATTTGTGTACCATATGATATTGTGCCCATTCAGTTGTGATATTAAACGGTGCACCACTGGTTATATACGTCCCGGTCTTTCCATAAATCGAAAATTGTACTTTATGTGACGCATCACCTCGTGCCCACATCGAGAAGTGATACTTGTACCCGGCTTTCACTGTGTATGAAGGATCTTTCAACTGATGTAATTACTGATATTCTCTAAAAGATACCGTTTTTCAGAAACGATATAATTGATGCAAAGCTTTTTGATGAATTGAAGTTAGTTAAGAGATCGGGTACTTTGGACAAGCATTTGTTTCTGATTATTTTCTGAGATAAAACGGAGGGTTATTCACTTTTGCGCGATATAGTAGCATGGCAAAACTTGAAGCACCACGTGGTTTTGTCGTTGACGATACAGCTCAGATTGCAACGGTACTGCACAACTACACAGAAAAACAGATAGAAGCGAACGTTTCTAAATATCCTTTATTTAAACAACCGGTGCCACATACACCAGTTGTCATTCATATGTCTCTATTGTACAATGTCATATTATGCTGACTATTTTTGAAGTTCCACAACATATTTCAGATCTGTATGCTGAAAGCAAATCGATTGCAGATTTGTTTTTCAAATTGTATCAGAACGAAGCAGAAATTACGGTACCTCATAATGCAGATCTTTCTCAACTCTACAGCTCCGGAATAATTCTGGTTAAAGCAGGATTTTTAAAATCTTACTATGATAAAAAGATGGTCAGGCTATACTCTGCTGGTGATATTATCTCTTTTCCAGAAAAAATTGATATACACTGGTCGATTAAAAGTGAACTTGCACTCCGTATTCATTACATTCCGTATTCTTCTTTCATAAGAGACATTATGGCTTCAAAAGACCAGTTTCTCCAAAAATGGATTCGGTACAGTGAAATTGCACAACGACTAACCCTCAGCCTGTGTTCTGTTTATCTCAAGGAAGATTTCAATCCTGATATCGACATAAGAAATTTTCAAGAGGATGAACTCATCATTATGGAAGGATCTCCCCCCGATTCTCTTTACGAGATGATTTCCGGTGATGCAATAGTGACTGTTCAGAATACCGAGGTTGGCAGAATCCAGCGTGGTGAAATTTTTGGTGAAATAAGTTTTCTTACACAAAGCACCAGAACTGCATCAGTAAAAACACTCACCCCCTGTACTGTACAGGTGATAAAGGGTGAGGACTTTGATTCCATAGCAACCTGCAGACCTGCATTAATCAAGAATATAGCTCGAACGACGGCAAAAAGGTTAATCGATGTCAATGAACGGCTTGTGAGAATTTCGCTTACCTGATTCAATCGCTTTAATCAAACCATAACAGTTAATTTCATCCATGGAATTTATACTCTTTATTTTCAATGACTTACTCCGGCCATTCCTTAAAAACACTGTGTGTATTAACATTTGACATAATAAACATTGATTATCGGCAACCAGAACAGTACACTGGAATCTACTAGGTAATTAGAAGATACAACATACAAATGCAAATGTTACACATTATTATAAACAATACCATATTTAACAACATTTCAGGAGGTTCCTAATGATATTGCCCGTCTTCAAACATCACAAATCTCTGCTGCTGCCTTTAATCGTTCTTGTGATATTCGCCTTATTGTGCACAAAAAAGGATAATCCTGCAGCCCCGGAAGATAAACCAATCCCCAAAATACCATCAATTTCCATCATTTCGCCATCTAACGATACTATTGTTGAAAGTACAACCGATACCCTCAGTTTAAGTGCATTTATTCTTAATAGTGATTATATCGACTCATTTACCATAAATGATGCAAAAATACCACTGACAAATTTATTACATGATACACTGACTTACAAACTCCCATTACTGATAGACACTACTAAAATTATAACGGCAATTTTTTATCAACAGGGGACAGCATTGTATGATACGGTAACGATTTATAAGAAAGCGGTTGTTCCAACTTTGAATGGACTTGCCAAAATTTCCGGAACACTTCTACAACCATCATCCAGCAGCCTGGCGAAAAAACTGGCGAAATCCAGAATCGCATTAAATGCACAGGGAACTCCTGTTGAAGTCAGCAAAGTGATTCCCGTATCTGGTGCGGATATCATGGTGTACAATGCAGAAGCGTTATCAACCACATCTGATACGATAGTCCAGACAGACTCCAGTGGTCACTGGTCGGTCACAATGAATCCTGGCAACTACTTTGTTTTTGCTGTTTATTTTGATCGTACGAATCTTGAAATTGTAACCACTTCCCTGCCTGATATTGAAGCAATAAAAGATGTCGAAACAAAAACCGACACATCAATAGCTTTGAGTGATGATATCAATCCAATGCTGTTAACATTTACTGATGCAGCAGAAGCGAATGATAAAAAAATGTTTATCGGAAGCAGTATTCCATCAGGTCTTCCGATTGTCATGTCATTTTCTGAACCGATGACACGAGCATCAATTGGAGACTCCATACATGGTATTGTCCTTGGAGCAGTCAATGCAGACAGCAGTGAACTCCGACTACTTGACACTATTCCTGTTAAAAAATTATGGGGTCCCGATGGCAAGGAACTTCGCCTGATCCCATCAAGCCCGCTGACAGCAGGAAAAACCTATAAAGTATGCATTCCCTCCAGCTCCAAAGACCTTGCTCTCAACAAACTTGACAA
>JBNKZD010000319.1:0-6929 GCA_050301235.1 Chitinispirillaceae bacterium
ACTGGATGAAACCAGCAGGTACACACAGCAGCGAAACGAGCAGATTTTTTGTTTTAAACAGCGCTGTGATGAAGAGAAGTATAAAATAGATGATATAAAGCCCGGCCCCTATTTTAAAAAGCTCCGGTGAAATGAACGGAAGAATCCAAAGAAAAATGAATCCCAGCGTGAACAGTGCCGGAAAAAAATGAACAAGCCTGATTTCTCCGGGAAAAAATCGGCCGATATTGATTCTTGCACGTCCAAAAAAATGTAATTGCCGGTAGAAATCGGCTAAACTGGTTCTCCTTTTATGATAAACAAAGGCATCGGGAATCAAGCCGACCCTAAACCCGGATTGGTGAATACGGATACTGAATTCGATATCCTCTCCCATGCGTGTAATGATATATCCACCTGCCTTTTCGAATACATCTCTTGATATACCCATATTAAAACTTCTGGGGTGAAAAGGTCCAAGTCGCTTTTTACCTCCTCTGATGCCACCGGTAGTGAGGGGTGAGGTCATCGAGCAGCTGATAGCCTTTTGCAACAGGGTAAAGGAAGGGTGTGATCGATCCGGACCTCCAAATGCATCAAGTTTGTCGTTGGATAGGTAATTTTCAACCGCTTCAAAATAATGTTCAGGAATGATACAGTCGGAATCGAAAACAACAAAATAGTCTCCTTTGGCTGCCTCAAATCCCACATTACGGCTGAATCCCTGCCCGCTGTTCTCCTTTTCAATATAGGATATCGATAAGTCGTTCCTGAACTTATCAACTACATGCTCACATCGGTTTGTTGAGCCGTCTTCGATAACAATGACCTCAAAATTTTTATAGCGTTGCCTGCAAAGGCTTTCCAGAAGCTCTTCAATCTCGTCCGGGCGATTATAGACCGGTATGATAACTGAATAAAAATGCATTAATCAAAACCCAGTCGATTCGAAATCAGATATTCCTTGGCAGACTGTGATCTCATAGCCATCATCTCAGCGAGAAAACCTGTCAGGAACAGTTGTACGCCTACAATCAGAGCGACCAGTGCCAGGAAAAACAAAGGCTGGTCCACGACATCACGAACCTCATGTCCGGAATAGATCCCATAGATCTTTTGTCCGATCACCCACAGGGTGATAAAAAACCCGGTCAGGAACGACAAAGTACCCAGTGTTCCAAAAAAGTGCATCGGTTTTTGCCGGAACTTGGATACGAAGGTGACCGAAAGAAGATCCAGAAACCCGGTAATGAACCGCTCGAATCCAAATTTTGTAGTACCGTATTTACGTGGCCGATGTTCAACGACCTTCTCTCCTATTTGCTTGTATCCGTTCCATTTGGCAATCACCGGAATATACCGGTGCATTTCTCCATATACCTGAATATGTTTTACCACGTCTCCCCGATAGGCTTTGAGTCCGCAATTAAAGTCATGCAATTTTATGCCGGAGATCTGTCGGGTCACCCGGTTAAAAAAGCGCGAAGGGATCGTTTTGCTAAGCGGGTCATGACGAACTTTTTTCCACCCGGAGACCATGTCATAGCCCTCCTGGGTGATCATTCTGTAAAGTTCAGGTATCTCATCCGGAGAATCCTGTAAATCTGCATCCATGGATATCACCACCTTTCCGGATGAAGCTTTGAATCCGGTATTCAGCGCCGCAGATTTACCAAAATTTCGATTAAACCGAATTCCTTTCACCTGGGGATATTTCTGATTCAAATCCTGAACAATTTCCCAGGAACGATCGGAACTCCCGTCATCAACAAAAATAACTTCATAAGTAAAGCCGTGTGTTTGCATCACACGGCTTATCCATTCATTTAGCTCCGGAAGTGATTCCTCCTCATTGTATAGCGGAATTACAACCGAAACATCAGGCATATCATTCATATTACATCTCCAGTTCGGGGTTGCTATTCTTCGTGAACGCAGTAATGATCAAAGATAAAATAAACCCAACTAATGTGACGATGAAAACAGCAACAATTGATATGAACCCGGGAGACATGAAGGACTCCATCATGCTCAGCGACTGCTCAATCTGTGCATCCGACATACCTCGGCCTTCCATTTCCATAATCTGCTGATCCCTGATCACATCCATTATGGTGGGATCGATCATTGTCATGTAAATGTATGAGAAAATGGCACTCAGTACAGCAGCTATCAAAGTCGTTAATGTACCCAATCCAAGGCCCTTCCCGTACGACATGAAGCCATCACCCGAATTCTTGAATTCTTTGTGGGCCATAAAAATACCTATTATAAGAAACAGATAGGATACAGAACTTAAGGCCTGATTTCCAATCTGACCAGACATATTGATAATGACTGAATAAACGATCATTATCAATCCGGTGATAAGTCCCCATTTGAAAGCAATTTTACCTACTGAGGGTGGATCTACAAATTCTACTTCCATTTCCATAATTCTAAATTTTAGGTTGACGTCTTAAGATAACAGAAATTACTATGGTTAAAAATAACCCTATAAACATACTTTTCAGTAAATAATCCACTGCAAGGTCAGTAATCGTGGTAAACGGCAATGTTGTAATTTGATTTTGATACGCCTCATCCCCAACCTTTTCAATTATTTGAGATCTGCTCTCAGTAAGGATTGTTCCAATTTCAGCAATATAACGCTCGGTATATTCCGGCACCAGATTTCCAAAAACTCCCAGAAAAACTGATACCACAAGGGAAATCATAATGTAACAGGTCATCCCTATGATCATGCCCTGCCAGAAATGAAGAACTCCTGCCTGTTTATAATCCCTGAATTCACGAATACTAAAGAATATAAAAATGGCGAAAAGTATGATCCGGAAATCCAGAAAAACGGGGTATAGCTGAGGGTGATTCCCTCCGTAGTAATAAAGGAACAAAATCACTACAATACCCAGTAATCCACCAAAAAAACCATATTTGAGCGGGACCCGAAGAATTGGCGGAATAGTCATTTTAAAATAGCTCGGTTGAAGTGCCACGTATAACCGCTACCGCTTTCCCGGTTAGTTTCTTATTCCAGTATGGACTATTGATGGAATTACTGCGGTTGGTAGAAGCATTTAATTCCCATTCGGCAGACGGGTCAAAAAGGGTAAGGTTCGCTTCCTCCCCGTCATTTATCACAGCATCAGGCATTCCCAGAATCTCCCTGGGCCGTACAGAAACCTTATCCAGTAATTGTTCCAATGGAATTTCTGAAGAAAGTGATACGAGGTTCGCTCCGAGGGTCTGTAACCCGATCAAGCCAAAATCTGCGAGATCAAATTCCAGTTTTTTACACTCCTCATCCTGAGGACAATGTGCGGAAACGATCACATCAATGGTATCATCTTTCAACCCCCTGATCAATGCACGGCGATTTGCTTTCGTTCTAAATGGCGGATTCACCTTGAAATTCGTATCAAAATCACTCAGATCTTCGTCCAGAAAAGCCGTTTGAAAAGCGGCCATGTCACAGGTTACATTCAGGCCTTCCTTTTTCGCCTGCCTGATGAGTGTTACAGATTCTGTTGCAGAAACAGTGCTAAAATGAATCTTGCCACCCGCATACCTGAGAAGGTCTATGTCACGGCTGATCATGAGTGATTCAGCCAGTTCGGGCATGCCCTTCATTCCCAGCATTGTGCTCTGAATCCCCTCGTGCATTGTTCCGAATTGAGTCAGGTGACGGTCTTCAGGACGGTTGATCAAAATCCCGTCAAATTTCTGGAGGTATTGCAAACTTTTCAGGAGAATATCTGAATGCCAGATCGGATTGAATCCATCCGTAAAACCACTGGCCCCGGCTTCATTCAAATCAATCATCTCCGTTAGTTCTGTTCCATTGGTATCCCGGGTAACTGCTGCAAGCGGTAAAATTTCAGTCACACCACTTGAGGCATTTCTGAGCGATATAACATCATTTTTCGATTGTGTAACCGGTTGATTATTGGGAAGAAGAGCAACACCTGTGAATCCTCCGGCGGCAGCTGCACTCAGCCCGGACTCCAGTGTCTCTTTATGCTCAAAACCGGGGTCTGCCAGCCAACACCACATATCAACCCATCCCGGGGTGAGGATCATGCCTTTGGCATTAATTACTTTATCTGTTTTTGTGTCGGCAGGTGATATACTTATTCTTCCCCGCTCAATGAGCACATCCTTTACTTTACCATGATATGGAGAGTTCCGATCACAGATTCGTGCACCTTTAATCAATAATTTCATTCGGGCTTAATAATTAATTGCAAATTAAGGCATAAATCGTATCAGTAAAACTTCCAGCAATAAAAATAACAATGCCAGCATCAGAGCCTCTTTCCATAGCGTCTTTCCAATATATTTTTCAGAAATAACCCCGGCAAAATCATTTTGGCTGTCGGAGGAAATGATATCAACAAGTTTACCCTGGTATGAACTCACAACCTCATCTGTAGTCATCTGACGAATATCAGACTCTTCAGGGTCTGTATTAAATGCCACCAGGCCCAGAAAGGTATCATCCCGGAATAACTCATAAAATCCCGTCGAAAGTGTAAACCTGGGAACTTCAAAATAAATGCGGTTTCCATCGATACGCTGTTGCGGTATAATTTCTTCATCCTCCCGCACTAATCTGTAAAGCGCATCAACAACTGCACTATCCTGCTTTAATGAAAATGAACTGCGGTTAATGTATCGATACAATTCATTGCGCTCCGATTTGCCGGACACCGCAATCTTATACATTACGGGAACAAAGAGGGCATGACGCGCAAAATTTCCAAATTCATCGTCCAGGGGCGTCGACATCAGATAGATATCTCCGCTTCCACGACGGACAGACAGGAATGATTTTCCATCCGGAAATGTCAGGATCCTTTCATTGAATCCAGGCGAACTGACCAGTGGTATTGCTGCCGGCATTTGGAGACGATCCGTTCTTTCTTCGAAAATATTGTCGAAAAACGGATTGGAGTAATCAGGTGTTCCTATTGAAGTAAGCCCTGCAGAGTCATAGATCTCTAAACCGGAAATCCCATTGACGGCCTTGTAGGATTCAATGGAAGGATCATTCCCTGGAATAATTAGCAATGTCCCTCCTGCATCGACATACCTGTTTATCGCTCCTGCCAATGGGGGGTCGAGAGCGTTGATGCCATTGATCACCACGAGGTCGGATAACTCAATTCTGTTATAATCCAAATTCGAGGCCGGCTGTGATACCAGGTCGAATAAATCTGAATTTCCAAAAACAAGTTCAACCGGTGTTACTGCGTCGTCATTTTTAATATCAAGAACTACAATGGTTTCGGGGATATTAAGCACAAAATTGAACTCATTATCGAAAGTTACCGGAAACTCCTCGAATGAAATTTTCCCCCGATGTGGCTGGGAACGGTCAATCGATAAATCAAAAACCAGCTCCTCCCGTCCATTTGCCGCAAGGGAAACACTGGCGGTACCTGATTGAACTCCATCGAGATAAACCTTTGCGATGACCTCACCCGTTCCCGACCCGCCAACTTTCTTGAATACAACATGCAGCTTCACCTGCTCATCGGTAATCATCAGAGGGTTTTCAACATAGAGGGAGTCTACATAAACATTGGCATCATTACTGAATTCAAGAGGAATGATATTCATTTGCTGAGTACTGTCGAATGTCAGGCTTTCCTCACCGATGGTAGACTTCTGAAAATCACTCAGCCAAAACAGATTTACTCCATTGCCCTGATTATCAGCGTCAAACCGGCTCAAAATCTCCTCCATACTTCGGGGAACACCGCTATACTTGATTTCTGTTATCAGCTCCTCCATTTCCCGGGCACTCTTCAGGGTCTTTGAAGATGCGAGGAAATCATTGGTAAGCAATTTGTACTGAGTGGTTGAAGGAAACTTACTGATCAACTCATCCAGGAACCCAATGCCCCTGTCCAACGCAGTAATCCCGTCTTCCACTTCATTACTCATACTCCAGGAATTGTCGATATAAACAAATACAGGTTCACCCGACGCATTTCTCTCCTTTGCCGGCAGGAATGGCTGTGCAAAGGCAAGAACCAGAAAAAAGATAAATAACAGTCTTGATGCCAGAATAAGGTAATGCTTGAGCCGTTTCCGGGTCGCTGTCGATTCCTTAACCTTCTGCAGAAAACGTGTATTGGAAAAATATACTTTCCTGGTTTTACGAAAATTAAAAAAATGGATCAGAATTGGAATGACCAGTGCTAAAAGACCAAAAAGAAGCTGAGGATTCTGAAAACTCATTTGATGCAAAAGTAGTAAAAACACCCATACCTCTGCTACTTCCCCGGCATTAACCGTAACTAACTTTTTGCAGCCTTCGCTGATTTCGGGCCGAGCATCAGTATTTCGTCGACATTTATCTCTGTAATATAACGAACCTCGCCTTTTCCTGTTTCATATTTCCGATGTATCAGCTTTCCTTCCAGTGCCACTTCATTACCCTTTTTCAGATAATCCGAAGCAATTTCAGCCAACTTCCCCCATACAACAATATTATGCCACTGCGTCTCTTCGACCCGTTCCCCATCTCCATTTTTATAATTATCCGAAGTCGCCAGGGAAAAATTTGCCACCATTTTACCTCCGGGAAGATTCCGCACCTCAGGATCTTTACCCAACCGACCAATTAACCGAACATTGTTTTTCAATTTTTTCATGTGTTTAAAAATTTGGTGAATTCTTGTGAAAGTTGAAAACTGTCACGGACTACTGCAATACGCAGGTCTGGCATATCAGTAAAAATTTTTACCTTAGGTAGATGAGAATAATTCTACTTTCAACATTTCTCCTGATAACATGGTCACTGTGCGGACAGGATCTGACCCCGGCCAATTGTATCAAAGCCAATTCTTTTGAAAACAAACCAGGATTTTTTACCCGACCGCTGGAAGACAACCGTCTCTATGACTATGATGTGAACTTCTATCACCTCGATATCAGTGCCG
>JBNKZD010000320.1:0-97536 GCA_050301235.1 Chitinispirillaceae bacterium
TATGAGTTCCGGTTAAGAAATAAGTTGAATTTTAATTGATCCTTGTTTTTTGACTGATACAAATCAAAGTTCCTGTTCAACCAAAATCAGGTGATATTATGAAAAAATGGTTTATGCCAATAGGTAAAAGAGGAGTCGCATCTGTAGTCACACTGCTGGTGCTTTTCGGAGTGACACTTTTAACACTGCATACCATCATCAATTCCAGAATGAACAGAACATCGGCAGACAACTATCGTCACCGGATTCAATCGTTTTACGCTGCAGATGGTATGATGACCCTTCTTGCACAGGAGATGATCGATAACAATGAGGATAATTATCTGAAAGACGCTTTTTTAATCAAAAACATCGGAATGAATTCTACTGGTAATCATGGATATAACCCTTACACCAATGTCGACACAGTAATTGGCTCGGGAAAAAAGTTGACAGGGGTAAGTGATGAATGCGCTTTTTTGTATCAACAATATATCGGTGATGTTGATATCAGTGTTAAGGTACAATATATGTCAAAAGTGATCCATGATCCATTCTGTGGTGTAATGATTAGAAATCAACTGACATCTACTTCAAGGAACGCCGCAGTAATCTGGCCTTACCGGTCTAATAATCCAGTGTCCATGAAAGTGCGAAGAAATGATGGCAATGGCATGATTGATGTGACAAAGAAACCTTCAGGATATGGAAGCTGGATACGTCTTAAGCGAAATGGTAATACATTTACGAGCTTTCGTTCGGATAATGGAAGTAACTGGACTATTGCTGGCACAGATACGATATCGATGAGTGATACAGTGTATGCCGGTCTGATCGTTTGCTCCGGGAATGAAACTGATATTACAAAGGGGGTTTTCAGTGATTTGAGGGGAATGATCAGGAGAAGTTTCACTGATTCCACAAGGTATTCTGCAATTGAAAATACATATGTTAACTACACAGTGAACGAAATCATGCAAGATCAGTTCAGTATGACAACAGAAGCTTTCAAGAAGAAAAACAATGGTGAAAAAATATACATAACAAAATTAGACCAGGCGCTTGCCAGAAAAAGAAATAGTGGATTCCTTTCTACTGCAATTGATAGTGTATATCTCCCTGTAACTTACTATGACTACCGTGCAGATTATTCAAATCCTGAATTTAATGTGGCGTTCTCAAATTTCTTAGTTAAAAATATGATTCAGAATAAACTGGATTCTGACCGGAAACCGGTTCCTACCAAGATTGTTGGTAATGAACACCCAAGATCATGTATTCTCTATTGTTATAGTGGCTGGGGAAATGCATGGTATACATTTCCTAAAGCTACCCGCTTGGATAAAGTAGCACATCTTGACCAAGCGTGTGTTGATTACTGTAGAAATACCTACACTTGGAAGAATTGGTGGTTCAGTGACAGTTTAAAAAATTGGTTCAGACCAAGTGGTGCCCCCGGCGCTGAATTTGATCCTTATACTGGGATATGGAGCAATTTAAAGAATAGACCTTTACCTAATGGGAGCTCTGTCCCGGATGAATGGGTTGGTAAGGATTATGATTCAACTAACCAATATGCCACAATTGTGATTTACGATTCATTAAAATTTCGTGAAATACCTTCTGGATCGGGAATCTTTGTATTTGGTGATTCATCTCATGCTGTCACAGTTGATTCGCAATATTTTGTACAGAAATGCAAATTATGGTATGAAATGGATGGTCAATATAAGTTCATGCCATTAAAAAAACGAGGATTTGGATTTGATGCTGAAAGATACAATCCGACCGATGCATCATGTTATAATGTGGAGAATTTTGGTTTTACTATGGAATTACACAAGCAATTTGTATATAAGAAGGGACAAACATTTACATTTAGTGGTGACGACGACGTTTGGGTATTCATAAATGGTCAGCTGGTTATAGATTTGGGGGGTACTCATCCTTCAAAATCTGCAACAGTAAACATTGATGCGCTGGGGCTTACAGAGGGAGAACAGTATTGGTTTGATATGTTTTATTGTGAACGGCTTACTACCCAGTCAAATATTTATATTACCACCAATATGCAATTTTATGTTAAACCTCAAAGTAACAAACGGAGTTGGCAAAGAGATTATGGAGATCTGAATTGATTACCTTAATAATCAGACTTCAAATGCTTAAGCTGTAATAGTCATGAAAATTGTAGTTCCAGTATTTCAACGGTAATATTTTGAGGTAGTATTGTACCAGTATGAACTACCTTTGTGATAAAACCTTCCTTTTGTGATTGCTGTTTAAATTCCGGCCAGAATGTGCGGCATGGATCTGCAATGAGTGCTTTACCACCAGACTTTAACAGTTGTTTGCAACAGGATAGAATCGGACCGATCCATCTGTGTTCGTAAAGAATATCTGATGCAATCAGCAGGTCGAACCTGTTCTTGAAGGGGAGTGTGCGCCAGTCAAAGCAGCAGGGATATGAGGTCAATTTGTTCAGTTCCACATTTGTCTTTGTGAATATGAGCGCTTCATGGGAAATATCTGTTGCAATAACTTTACAACCTCTGAGCGAAAGAAATGTCGCGATTACTCCAAGACCACTGCCCAGTTCGATAATGGAATCTTCAGGATCCAGGTCGTAACTTTTGATGAAGTCAAGCATAATGTCCGATGATGGCCATTGCTCAGCCCAGTAGGGCAGGAACTTGTCCTTCGCATAGGCTTCCTCACTGAGTTGATCAAGTACATCTGTGGGATTTGATGGGCGCAGGAGAGGTTGTGGAAAGAGATCCGGACGATATCTGAAAAACTGTGCTGTATAGGGTAGACCCTGCGGGTATGATGATGTCTGAATTGTAACGTTTGCCTCGTCTATAAGTCTGTATGAGATCAATCTCTGCACCTTTCCATTGATGTCTTAAGTACCAAAAATGTTGACCTGTTTCAATTGTGGTAATATAATAAAAAGATAAACCATAAGGATTTTGTTCAATGGGAGATAACGACAAAAGTTATTTGAGGAAGATAACAATTTCTGAAGTTGAACCAGGAATGGTCCTGGAGGATGTAGTCAACGATCAGGGGGTACTTCTTATATCCAATCAGGTAACTATCAAAGACAAAGAACAGATCGAAATCCTGAAAAAAAGAGGGGTAAATTCTGTCTTTATAAACATTCGTGATGGGATAGACTTACCTGTAGAAAAACTCCAGAAGCAGGACCTGCTAAAAAGAGAGGAAGAGTATTACAAGGAGCTGTCCCGTGCAAAAACAGTTCACCAGACTACCCTGGAAGCTGCAAAAAATACACTTCATTCGATCCGAATGGGACGGCCGTTCATCTCAAAAGATGTTGAGAATGTTGCAGAAAAGGTTGTAGAAAGTATATTGAGAAACCCTGATGCGCTTCTCTCACTTGCCCAAATAAAAGGGTATGATGAATATACCTATGTTCATTCTGTAAATGTTGGTGTGCTGATTACATCAGTTGCCAATGCTATGCAGTATAATAAAAGTAGTCTGATAGAGATCGGAATTGGGGGGATACTTCACGATATCGGTAAAATGCGGATTCCTGAGCACATTTTAAATAAAGCTGGAAGGTATACCGATGATGAATTTAATGTTATGAAACGTCACCCTCAACTGGGGCATGATATTCTACGCTCCAGTCGCTCAATTCCCGAACTCTCGCGTCTGATTGTCATTGAACATCATGAACGCTTTAACGGTAAGGGGTATCCCAGGGGAATCACTGGAAGTCAGATCAGTGAAGTTGGTGTGATGGCTGCTGTTGCAGATGTGTATGATGCAATGACAACCGACCGCGTGTATCGACCAGCCTGGACTCCTCAGCGAGCACTTGCGATGATTTTCCAGGGGTGTGATATTGAGTTTCCAAGGAGAATTGTTGAATTCTTTACTCGTCATATTGGCATTTATCCTGTGGGGAGCTTTGTACGGTTAGGTACTGGTGAGCTTGGAGTTGTAATCAGACTGGAAAAGGGAAAAATACTTGCTCCTGATGTTCTTGTGTTGTATTCGGCACATGGTATCAGGTATCCCCAGCCAAAGGAGTACAAATTATCAGAACTTCAAAACCATGGCAACGGAAAGACCTATTTCATTGAATCTTCATTGAATCCGAAAGATTTTAATGTTAATATTAGTGAATACATTCAGAAGTCTCCTTTTGAATGAGTGAGTTATCAGTGAGGATGTTTCTGGATACTGTAATCCAAAAGTCTGAAAGGAAAATTGATGGGAAGCAAGCATTGCAGACTGTATGATGAAAACCTGGTACATAACATCATGCTTTCAACTGGAATTTCGATCTTGGAGTTTCTCCGGAAAAATAAAAATGCCGGATATGATGAAATCTGTGAATTTGTAGAATTGAATTCACATGCAATTATTGAAGATACTATTGAACAACTCAATAATGCTGAAGATGAAGCCGATAAAAATAATATCGGTGAAGAAAGTGATGGCTGGCCATTTGTAGATCCCGAGGAAAAATAGAGATAACCGTTCAAAGGTTCAGTGTTAGAAGGTTCCAGGTTCTGAAATTAATCATCAAACCTTCTCCCGAAAGAATCAGTTTCAATACAACTTTCGATCTTTGTAACCCTGAACGTTGAACCTTCGAACTTTTAAAAACAAATTAGTAGTTTTACACCTGAATCGTTAGAATATATTGCATATTCATTGAATAAATATTAATTTTACTGTTCTTCGCCGAAGTGGCGGAACTGGTAGACGCACTGGACTCAAAATCCAGCGGTGGCAACACCATCCCGGTTCGATTCCGGGCTTCGGCAAATCGCAAAATATGGCGTTTTTAATAAAATTAAGGCAGTTTTATTCTTTAAGACTGCCTTTTTTATTGCTGTTCGTCTTTTGCGATATTTCCCTTTATTCCTGAACTATTGAACTATTCTTCGGCACTCCATATAATATTTCTTCTCCTCCGCATCACCCATACTGAACGCTTTCCGTGGAAGCGGTCCATGTTCACTTATCCACTGGAATAGCCGCTCACGGGCAATAACCGGAACAAAGCAGCCAAGCGCATTCTCACTGCTTAACTTTTTCGTATCATCCCATCCGTGAATAAAATCGATTCTTGCTTCGGAAATACTGCTTTTCATTGACAAAAAGATCTCATCGATAAACGCAGGAGGAAGTTTACTCTGGGGATTCGTAAACTCAAGAATGAAATAGCGGGAACCATCCCAGATGCCCGCACGGGTTTGTCCTTCAGGTGATGTAAGAAAATTTTTCAGACTCTTCTCATCAATTTCAACAGCACTCTTGATCTGTGGATGAGATTTGAGAAACTTAGCAGCAGCTGTAATATCTGTAGAGAAAATTGCCCGGTGAATAGGTTCAAAACGCAAACCGGGGGAGTGAATGTTGACAATTTCAGCCAGTGCAAAGCGTGCCGGATGTTCCATCACCTTTTCAATTGGCATGCCGGAATCGATCAGCGCGTTTTTGGTCGCAACCCAGTGTGCTTTTGCTGTTGCAAGTGAATGGTTCCCATCTCCCATTGCAAAGAATAATGGGGTTTGAGTATTTTGTGCTTTTTTTGCATTGCTGAGGAGGTCTGACAGAATATCTGCAAGTGATTCGATTGCAGCAGGATCTGAAATCCCCCAGCCGGCAATTGAACCCCCGTTCTCCATAAGTTCTGTTTTGTAGAGCTGATTATTGTTTTTTAAAGATGCTGCGGTTGTCTCTATAAGTCGCTTCTCAGGATCATTGATAAGAATCATAATGTGTGGAATCTCAATCGATGCTTCTTTGCGAACGCGGAGGCGGGGAGGGATTCTTTCCACAATAGTTCCTTCGGTTGCCCTGATCAGTGTTGTTGAATCCTTAGTATAATCATATCGTTCGAGATCCATAGCGAAGAGCAGCCCCTGTCTAAGCCCTGAGGTCTCAGTTCGGCGTTCGATATACACGACCAGCTCGCCACTATTCGTTAATACACCCTTTTCAATGTACGATTTCATGTTTCCGTGTATCTGTTTTATTCTCGACTCCACATCGGGAGCTTCAAGAAAGATCTCCGGGAGAGTAATTCGAAGAGTCGATGGTGCATCGCCGACATGTGTTTCAACACGCTGCCAGTAATCATGGTCTGATGTGTACTGATCGCAGGCTACAACAGACCAGATTGCCAGATCGGTACCTTTTTCAGGAAGCAGAATTTCGGGGATTTTAATACCAAGAGTTTCAAGTTTATTTGTAAGTGAGATCGGTTTGGTATTCAACGATTCCTCCTGGAAATCTTATAAAAGTAACTGCTACTAATCCGAAATCAGGTACAGGTAGGTGTACCCGCTGGATATTTTATTTGTGGAAGCAAGATACTATTTTTACTATCGTTGGTGCAACCTATGTTTATATATTAGACGGTGATTTTCACCATTTATTTCGCGAAGGATTATCAGAATCGGTTTATGTCAGGATTTGCCTTGACTTAATTTGCTGATCTGGGGATCTCTGGGATTGATCTGTTTCAACCTGGAAACTACCCACTGCAGCCCCTCTTTATTCTGCTCCTGCTGGTAAATCTGTCCTAATGCATAGTAGGCGTATGCTGGTTCTGCATCAACAGCTGCCAGCTGTTTTAACACATTGATAGCATCTTTATGGTTCCGTTTTTCAAGAAAATTCTGAGCCTGAAGTTTCATCAGTTCAACATTCTCGGGGTCTTTCTTGATTGCTTCTGCCAGTTTATCGTACACAGCATTGTCATCCTTTCCAGCTGCTTTATAGGCACGTGCCAGTAACATATACGCACGGTTATCCCAGGGAATCAGTTTGATACATTGATCGAAACGATTTTTTGCGTCCTCAAAAGCGGTTTCAAGTTCAGCAGTTTTTGTCTTAATAAGAGTTGAGTTACTGTCCGCATTTGCAGATGAAAGTGCTGTAATTTCACTTCTAAGCTGTTCGATAGTACTGGTCTTGCTCATTGCGAGCTGAAGGAACAGTGCACTGTAATTGCTGATCATGTTGCGTGAGGTTTCATCATTACGTGCACGCCACGTGTCAAAGCCGCGCAAGCGATAGACACTGTCGATGAGATATTCAGTACGTTTTTCGTTGTACTGAAGCTCCCTTGGGACAGGATTCTTATATACTCGGTATACCATTCCCTCCATCGATAGATAAGGGCCCATTCCCATAAAGTTATCATCAGAAACAGTATTTGCAAAGAAAACAGGCTTACGCCACGCGTTGTTATCGATAATGTGGACCAGCATTTTATCCTGAACCTTCATTATCTGCATCTTGTCACGACCTGGCAGATTGACATCTATGTTAGCTATTGGCAAATGGTATGGAGTGGTTGTTGTGAACGGATTGAGTGAGTAGTTTAGAGTTTGAATATCCTTGTCACTGAGAGTGATTGCTACTTTAGGTTCAAAATGTTTCAACTGTTTGATATACCAATCGGTATTGAGAAGACTCAGGTTTACAATGCGGACATCTTTCCGGATTCCGAACGCTTCCTGGAGTGCCCATAGTGGGAATGTGTCATTATCACCATTGGTGACCAGAATACCGTCTTTGTCAACGCTGTTAAGCATGTTATATGCATAGTCAAACGGGATATATTCGTTACGACGGTTATTTGCAAGAATATTTTGTGATAATGGCAGGATTGGAGATGCTACTGTAAGAAGAGACAGTGCTGGGGCGATCACCGAACGGGTTACTATTTTACGATTTGAATATAATGCAAGCAAACCGCAACCAGCAGCTATTCCAAGCCACATTCCATAATAAAAGAAGCCGGGGACCCAGAAGTAATCACGGATACGCACTTCACGGTACACTGTTGGCATCGGTCCCTGTTTACCGGACTGTGCCCACGCCTGGTAATCGCGCAGTTCAGCACGGGTACCATCAGCAAAATTCATATAAAGCACCATTCCAACGGTCATGATCAGGGTAAGTGAACAGAGCAGTATCGCGGTGTTCCTGGATTTTCTGAAAAGGTAAAACCATCCGAACAGCATAATCGTTATGGGAATTAAATACACAGCAAGTTTGCCCAACCCGGCAGTTGCACCCCTGGAAAAGAGGCTTGTGTCGGTGTCGTGGCTGGAAAAATGAAAGAATTGAGTTATGAGAAAACCTCCAAATCCCATGTGCCCTTCAATACCGAACTGATGTGCCCATGATCCACGACGCCAGAACATACGTGTTATCATAGATTCTGATCCGTACTGTTTTCTGTCGAGATAGTCAACAAGTGTTTTGAACGTTGAGGGACTGTTTTCGTTGATAGATGGGTTAAGATGTGCACGTATTGGTACGAAGAGATGTACACTGAAACCAAGCATGGCTATTGCAGCAATTCCAAATGATAAACGCCATTTGTGCTGATTTTTACCGTTAAGCAGAGACATCATACCAGTGATGATAATAGAAATTGCTCCAGTCCAGAGAAACCAGGACACACTGTACATCACCAGACCCATAGCCACCGAAGTCAGCCAGAGACGCCAGTCATACAACTTTTCACGGTCGATAATAACTACAAAAAGGAAGATAGGCATCAGCACAATCATCGAGTACATATGAATACCTATACCCAGAAACGCAATGTAAGAAATTAATAAAAGAAATCGATCGCGCTTCGGATCTTTACTTTGTGCCCAGACAAGTGCAAGCCAGGTACAGAGCATGATTGGCAACATAAGTGGTGTATTGACTTCCGCTTCTATTGATGAAAACAGCATCGTGTTACCAAATGCCGCAAACAATGCCCCCATGAATGCTCCAGAATAGATCGAGATACGTTTAATCAATGTGTCTGGTGTACCCATGAACCCGATAAACACCCGTATGATCGTCAGATATGCCAGCATGACCGAAAGTGCACCAGTAAGAGGTGTGATAAGATTGATACGGTATGCCGGATCTTTAATAAAAAACAGCACTGAAGTAGCAATTCGAGCTATTAGAATATAAAGCGGATTACCAGGAGGGTGAGGAATACCAAGAGATGCCCCGGCTGCTACATATTCACCGCAGTCCCAGAAACTCACTGATGGGGACAGGAGAAATGCATAGACTGCAAAGGAAATGAGAAAAACAGCAACAGCTAAGATTTTATTAATCCTGGTGTGATCCATATTCATGATGTTCTTTGGCTCCATGGGAATAGATTAGAAATGCCTTCATCTGGAAGGAACTTGCTGAAAGTACGATCCGGTAAAATTAATATTTATAAATAATGATGTAAACAGTTTTGTTCGTAAAAAGGTGTTTTGATGCACGTTAATATCAACAGAATATTTTTTTACGAACTAGTCCAACTGCTCTATGTCTCTTTGGAGTGCTGCTGAAATCATCTGTATCTTAAAAGAGTGTATTAGCTACTAAGATGTTGAATTCATAAGTTTTGTGAAAGATGATGGTATACGGCATTCCATGCGAGTGTTGCGCATTTGACTCGTACGGGAAATGATACGACATGTTTCAAACTGGTCAGATCTCCCCATGAATCCAGCAGGTCTGGTGACATCTCACCCCGAAGGATATTTAGGAATTGTTGTGTAATTTCGAGCGCTTCACCGCGGGATTTTCCAATTAACAGCTCGGTCATCATTGATGTAGACGCAGTATTAATAGCACACCCTGAACCATCAAAGGAGATATCCGTAATGAAATCTTCAGCATTGATTTTAATATCAAGTTTAACATTATCCCCGCAAGCCGGATTTTCATGCGCCAGTTCATCCGGGATATGGGGGAGAGATTTCTTGTTTCGTGGGGCGCGGTAGTGATCAAGAATGATCTCCTGATATAAATCATCAAATTCCATGATTAAAAAAATCCTTTACCTGATAAAGCGCATCAACAAAAAGATCAACTTCCTCAATAGTATTATAAAACGCGAAACTGGCTCTGAGAGTGGCCGGTACCTTTAATTTACGCATCACCGGTTGTGCGCAGTGATGACCTGCGCGGACTGCAACTCCCCTTGAGTCAAGATATTGTGCAGCATCATGCGGATGAACATCTCTGATATTGAACGAGATAATGCTGCTTGCATCTACAATCGGACTGTAGATCATTATATCAGGAATTGCTTCAATTTTTTCGCGAGCATATCCTGTCAATGCCATTTCATGACTGATCAGTTGCTTAAAATCGTGTTTCTGAAGATAATCAATGGCGGCACCCAGTCCGATAAAACCTGCAATATTTGGCGTTCCAGCTTCGAACTTATACGGCAACTCATTCCAGGTTGACTTTTCACTCCATACCGCACTGATCATGTCCCCGCCAGCCTGGTAGGGAACCATTTTTTCAAGGAGCCGTTCTTTTGCGTAAAGAACCCCGGTTCCTGTAGGTCCATACAATTTGTGGCCGGAAAATACCAGAAAATCAGGCTTCAGTACCTGCACATCAATGGTAGTATGTGCAATACTCTGGGCGGCATCGATAAGTACCGGGATATTGCGTGAGTGCGCAATCGATACGATATGCTCGATATCATTAATGGTACCTAGTACATTAGATATGTGTGCTACAGAGATCAGGCGGGTCTTTTCGGTGAGCAGTTGATGAATGGCTTTATAATTAAGGTGACTGTCATCGAGAAATGGTATGAATTTCAATTTTAATTTTTTACGCTGACTGAGCAATTGCCAGGGGACCAGATTGCTGTGGTGTTCCATCTCAGTCAAGATGATTTCATCACCTTCCTGGAAATAGCTCTCTCCAAGTGAATATGCAACAAGGTTGATCGATTCGGTCGTCCCGCTTGTAAAAACGATTTCCCGAGTGCTTGATGCATTGATAAAGTTTTTGACTTTCAATCGTGTTTCTTCATACAGTTTTGTTGCTTTGTCAGCTGTTTTGTATAATGCCCGATGGACATTGGCGCATGAGTTTTTATAATAATCGCTTACTGCATCGATCACCGTTGCCGGTTTCAATGAAGTTGCAGCATTATCAAAATAAATCAGAGGGGTTTTATTGCTGTTCTCAAATCCAAAATCTCTGCGGATAGTCAAAGTATCAGAAGTATCAACAGCACTGGTATATAGTGAACTATGGTAAAACATAACTTACTCCCGATTGAGATTACAATAAACGAAACCGTTTTCAATTCGTACCTTGTATGTTGCAATGGGGCTGGTCGCCGGAAAAGAGCGGGGTAGACCTGTTTTCAGGTCAAATTTTGAACCGTGTTCAGGACATTCGATCTCACAACCTTCGATTGCTCCTTCTGACAATTCGAAATTCTCATGAGAACAGCGATTTTCAACACAGTAGACATTGCCATCTGCATATACCAGGAGAAGATTGACAGCACTGAGAGTTATTACGGCAGATACCTTTTTTTTCAACTCAGAAAGTTTTATTGTTTTAACCCAGTTTTCCATTGCTGGCTCCTTTGTACCGGAAATCATGATACTGTAACATCAGGATCCTGATTGACTGAAAGTTTTTCTTCGATGAGGGCTCTAACCAGATCTGCAGATACTGTTGATAAATCGCCAATAACCTTTTCAAAAAAACCATTTATTAGAATGTTACGGGCTACTTTTTCATCAAATCCCCGTGTCATCAAATAGAAAAGTTTGTTCTTGTCTATTTTTCCTGTTGTTGAACCGTGACTGCATTTAACTTCGTTGGTATCAATATGTAATGCCGGGATCGAATCTGCTCTTGCACCATCGTTTAATACAAGGTTATCGTTTGAAAGATACGCATCAGTACCACCTGCATTTCTGTCAACAGAGATCATTCCCTGAAAAACCGTTCTTCCCTGATCCCGTACCAGCCCCTTATATAGTGAACGGCTTTTTGATTGTGCTGATTCATGGCGCTGAATAATGCGTATATCCTTATGCTGGTTCTGTGATGAGATAAATAACCCTTTTAAATCTATATCGGCATTACGACCACGGGCTGCAGCTGTAAACCTTGTTTTTACCAGTTTGCCTCCAAGCGAAACATCATTTCGTTTCATACTGCTTCCATTGTGGCTGGATGAGGTACCATGAGAAAAGAATGATGCATTATTGCTGAGAAGCTGGATTTCTGTGATTGTAACAGATGCATTATTACCACAAAAAACACTTGTTCCGGCATTGACACAATGTGGGGTATCGGTAGATGAACGGTAAATAATTACAACATTAACTTCTGATCCCTCTTTTGCATGAATGACCGTATGTGGGCTGTAAAGAGCATCTTCTTTGGAGAAATTATATACCAGGAAAACCGGTTCTTTTTCGATGAGATTTTCTCTGGCTATAATTGTACATCCGCTGTCAAGGTTTGCAAAGTGCCAGAACTGCACTTTGTTGTTAGCCGATTGAAGATCCTGGAGAAGTGTATCACTCGTAATTGAACTGGCAGCCTTTTCGGGTGAACCAAGGGGTGTAATGATCAGGCTTCCTGGATTTGAAGCCCTTGAGATTGGGGGCGGTAAGGGAGATAGCAGATCTTCTGTAGTAACATCTCCGGTGTAAACATGGATTGCTGATGGGTGTGGTATAAAACTGGTAAAAGGAAATGTATTCAGATCGGTTCTGCGATACTCATCATTTGACTTTGAAGGCCATTCAGAATGAAAAAAAAGGTGTCGTGCTTTTTCATGTATAGGAACAAGTAAATCAATTTCCTGAAGCTGTACTTCCGGTATGTCCGACTGTTCGTGTGTCGGGAGAATCTGATTATTGTATTTCATAGTACTGCCTTTCATTAAAATCAGCCTACAGAACCTTCCATTTCAAGTTCTATGAGTCTGTTAAGTTCGACTGCATACTCCATAGGAAGCTGCTTGATAAGCGGATCTAGAAATCCGTTAACGATCATCAGTGACGCTTCATGTTCAGTCAGTCCCCGACTCATAAGATAAAAAAGTTGTTCTTCACTGATTTTACTTACCCGCGCTTCATGTTCAACCGAAACATCAGCAGATTCAATTTCCATGGAAGGGTAGGTATTGGTTGTAGAATGCTCATCAATTAACAGGGCATCACAAACAACACGGGTTTTAATGTTCGATAATCCTGGATTAGCTTTTACCAGTCCCCGGTAGCTTGCGATTCCACCATCTTTACTTATTGATTTAGAGGTAACAACGGATGTTGTATCCGGAGCGCAGTGGACCATTTTTGCGCCGGTATCCTGCTCCTGACCTTTCCCCGCAAATGCAATCGATGTTACTTCGCCATGTGCACCTTTTCCCATGAGAAATACAGATGGATATTTCATTGTACGTTTGCTGCCGATGTTCCCATCAACCCACTCAACTGTGGCGTCTTCATAGGCAATAGCACGTTTGGTAACCAGATTATAGATATCATTCGACCAGTTCTGGATCGTTGAGTATCTAACTCTGGAGTGGGGGAGTGCAATAATTTCCACAACTGCGCTGTGAAGTGATTCTGTTGAATAAACAGGGGCGGTACACCCTTCGATATAGTGAACAATTGAACCTTCACCAACAATTATCAAGGTTCGTTCAAACTGACCGAATCGCTCGGAGTTTATTCTGAAATATGCCTGAAGCGGAATGTCAACAGTTGTATTGGGTGGTACATATACAAAGCTGCCGCCAGACCACACCGCGCTGTTTAATGCGGCGAATTTATTATCCATATAGGGGATAACTGTTCCGAAATATTTCTTTACAATATCGGGATGCTCCTGAACAGCAGTTTCGGGATCAGAGAATATAACCCCTTTTTTTGCAAGGTCCTCTCTGAGGTTATGATACACCACTTCAGAATCGTATTGTGCACCAACACCCGCAAGAAATTTCCTTTCTGCTTCCGGAATCCCTATTCTGTCAAATGTCTGCTTGATCGCGTCTGGTACATCATCCCAGGTTCGTTTTTGTGATTCTACCGGTTTTGCATAATAATAGATATTATCAAAATTGATCCCGCTAAGATCCGCTCCCCAGTTGGGCATTGCTTTCTTCTGGAATGCTTTCAATGCGCGGAGTCTGAAACTGGTCATCCATGCCGGCTCGTTCTTTTTCTCCGAAATTGCACGAACAACATCCTCATCGAGTCCTTTACGTGTTTTAAATACCGAAGTGTCCGGATAGTAAAACCCGTGTCGGTATTCACCTATATCAACTGTTTGCTGTTTCATAATGTGCCTCCGGTGTAAAGCTTTCCTTCTGAATGCTTTCATACCCCTGCTGTTCGATAACATCTATAAGTTCAACTCCGCCTGACCGGACAATTCTTCCATGTGACATTACGTGTACATAATCGGGGCGGACATGGTCGAGAATCCGTCGATAATGAGTTATAATCAATGCACTGAAAGAGCTGCTTCGCAGATGGTTGATACCTTTTGCAACCAGTTTTAATGCGTCAATATCAAGGCCAGAGTCAATCTCATCAAGGATTGCAACCGATGGTTTGATTGAAAGCATCTGAAGGATTTCCATCCGTTTTTTTTCACCACCGGAAAAACTGACATTCAGATAGCGGTTAATAAATGCCTGGTCCATTTCAAGAAAATTCATATTCTGGCGTATACTACTGATAAATTTACTCACATTAGTTACTTTCTTATCTGTTGAAAAAGATTCCTGCACCCGTTTGAGAAACTTACCAGTAGTCACGCCATCAATTTCTGATGGATATTGAAATGCAAGAAACAGTCCCATCCGGGCACGCTGATCGGTTGAGAAATTTGTGATATCTGTATCATCCAGAAAAATAGAACCTTCCACAATCTCAAAAGACGGATGGCCCATAATAACGTTTGCAAGAGTGGACTTTCCGGAACCGTTAGGGCCCATCATTGCGTGTATTGTTCCGGATTCAAGCTCCAGATCTACTCCGCGAAGAATATCCTTACCTTCTATTCGTGCATGAACATTTCGAATTGATAATTTCATAATAGCTCCTTCTTGTAATCAGATTGGCAACCCGCACATAAACCGCGCTTCTTCACTCATGAACTCCTCCGACCAGCGAGGAAACCATACTGTTTTAAGTGTCAGTGAATCGATATCAAAATCATTCGTAACCACAAATGTTATTTCACGCCTGAATTGCTCCTCAAGAGGGCATGATGGCATTGTAAGGGTGAAATGGATCTCAACACTTTTTTCCTGAATGATTATATTATACACAAGACCAAGATTGATTATGTCAACTCCGAATTCAGGATCAATAACCTTTTTCAACTGCTCTCTGACAGCTGATTCTGTCGGGATTGGTTTAATTTGTGTGTCAGCCATGATATTCTACCCCGGTTTGCGGTGCATTGATTTTCCCCATTTGTATAAAATCTCGTAACGAAGTCGATTGGAGAAATGTCGAAATAACATCCTGAAGGCTGTGAAAACTCGGGCGAACCATACAGTTTCCCTTTCGTGAACACTCGTAATCATGCTCCATGCACTGAGTAAGGTGCAACTGCCCATAAACAGCCTGGATAACATCATTGAGTTTCAAAGTTTCAGGTTCACATTTAAGTGTATATCCTCCGGAGGGACCCTTTGAGGAACTGACCAACTGAGCTGCTGCCAGTTTCTGAAGAATTTTCTCAAGAAGTTTCAATGGTATGTGAAACTTCTCTGATAAATCTCGAGATGACCAGATATCTCTCTTTTCTGACATTGCTCGCAGGCACATAAGAGCATATTCGACATTTTTTGAGATTGAAAACATTCTCTACTCCTTTCAATACAAATATACGATAAAAAAGGTCGTATATACAAGATGTTTTTATATTATTTTCATATATAGGGCGAGGGCAAAATGTGAATACCAGAATACTTTTTGCTTACAATATTGTATATGTGTAAAACATAATTAATGATAATCCAGAAAAGAGTGTGTTAGGTTTTACTACATGAGCCGGACGTAGAAGGAATCGTTTCGTGGAAAACCTTCCGCATCGGGAGGGGAGTCAAAAAGACAAATGCCATTACTGTGGAAAAAATGGATTATATGATCAATGGGATTTGGATTTTTGCGGGGGAGGGTGCGTTGTACAACACACCCTCCCCCCAAATGTGGAATAAGATAAATATTGAGATAACAATCAAACAATCGGATCAATACAAAAATCGTATCGTCTCTTCCCTTACGACAACACCGTTCACTTCAAATCTCATTTTCCAGGGGCCGGATTCACCGAAGAACGATTTATTCCACTCCCAGAATGTCTGGGTGTGATTTCCTGAAGTCCCTGAAATCGACCAGGGAAGAATATCCCAGGCTCGTTGTAGAAGTACACGGACCGTCGCATTATTCAACGATGCTGGAATCTGCCATGTCAATGTAATCGGGGTATTTACAGGAACGTTAACTGGAGAAACCGAAAAACTGGGGCTGCCATCTGGTGCACTTACAATAACAGATACATCGTCTGTTGACGTTTGCCCGCCGTTATCTGTAACACGAAGTGTAATAGTGTAAAGACCTCGCAAAAAGGGTACTGATGGTTGAGATCCCGTGGCAATGACAGAACCACTTTTTAACCACTCATAACTTACAATAGAACCATCCGGATCGCTGCTTCCGGTACCATTTAACTGGACAGTTACACCACTGCCGCTATAATCAACGATGTTGATATCTGTACCTGCATCCGCGATAGGTGGGCGGTTCAGGTTTTGTGGAGTACCCCAGAGAAGATCACCGGTTCTTGAATAAACACAGATACGACTGTTTTCAGAAAATACCCGTGCTAAACTGTTGGAATAATCGTTTGTTTTGTTTACATACGACCAATCCGCATAATGTATACCCACAACGTTTCCTCCGAAATTGGGTAACACAGAATCCGGATCAACAGAATTACCGGTAAAATCGTAAACAATTTTATAATTACCATTTCCTAAAGAAACTAACTGTGTTGTAGATTTTGGTATATAGTAATTTTCAACAATCGGTGTTTTATCATTTTCTGTAGTAAAGTAGTATTCAACACGCAGGTCAGAAATGGTGCGTGTACCAAGGTTTTTAACAAAGATACGGGGCTTTGATATGTTCCCTTCATCGATTGCTTCATCCCGCATATAGGCACTTACTCTGATAATATCAATATCACTTATCGTAATTGTAAAATTCTGAGTTACCGATTCTCCATAAGCGTTTCGGGCTGTAAGAATTACAGGATATGTTCCCGGAACTGTAGGAGTTCCCTCAAGAACAGCAGTTCTGGAAGTTTCGTTTGTAGTAATAGAGGCCCAGTCTGGTTTGATAACGCTTTCAATCCAGATTGGACCGGGACTGGACGATGTGGCAGATACCGAATACTGGTATAAAGTACTTACAGTACCGCTGGTGACAGGAGTGCTTGTAAATACTGGTGGTGCAGATGATTCATAATAACGTACAAACTGGAATGTGGAAGGGGAAAGATAATCAATGAAATAAACACCGTCATAATGCGATGTCAGAAAGTGGTCACGTTTATAGGTATTCTGACTTGCACGAACAAGTTTAACAGTTCCGGCTACGGTTCCATCTGTTCGATATAGATAATCATCCAGTTGATAAGAGGGGGTGCAGACACCGTTACTGCATTCTTCATAATCTATAGCCTCTGTTGCACAGAAGAAGAGTGTACCGTTATGAATGACCATATTCCTAATGTGCACTTCACTATAAGGTTCATCATAGAGTGGGTGGCTGCAGATATCAATAAACATCGATGTCGTTGCTGTAGTACCGGCAGTACGCCATAGCTCGTGGCCATTGACACCGTCATTGGCTCCAAAATAGAGCATACCGTTAAAATTGACAATTTTTCTGATCTGAGAATCGGTGTTTCCGGGATAGATGTCCTTTACCAGTTCAACCACACCACTGCCATTGGTGATTTTGCGCAGTTCAAAACCGTTAACATCATCATAAGCAACAAAGAAAAGATCATCATTTAAAATTGTAAATTGTGGACCATCACCAAAAAAACCTGCATAATCACGAGGGAATAATGAGTTGCCAGAGCCAGGATTGATATCCTGAACCATCTGTGTCCCTGCTGTGGTACCATCTGTTGACCAGAGCTCATACCCGTTTATGCCATTTGATGCGAAAAAGTAAAGTTTGTTTTTGTATACTATCGGTTTGTAACGGTTAAGTACCATTAAATAGGGGTAACTGGTTCCTCCTGAAGTGTAGGTTGTACCTGTGTAAATCTGTCCGTGTGCTGTTCCTGGGTTACAGTCTTTAATAAGGGTAGTTCCGCTGCTGGTTCCATCAGAGATATACAGTTCATACCCCAGAGCATCTGTATAGGAAAAAAACGCAAGTTTGTTATTAAATTCTACCATGTTGTCCGGAAAAGATGAATTTGGACCGGGATTGATGTCACAAACCATACTTGCACCATCCGCTTCTGTATATGACCACAGTTCAAAACCGGTTGCTGGTGTAAAGTGACGGAAGTAAAGTTTGGTGCCTATTTTAGTAACGCCACTAAGTGGAGAATCTACTAATTTGGTAGTTCCAGCAACTGTTCCATCTGTCCGCCAGAGTTGAAAATCAGCTTCATTGTTTCCAACCGTAAGATCATTACCCTCATAATAGACAGAACCATTCATTTCCAAAAAATTTCTTGGTCCCAGATTACCTGCAGCACCAAGATGTATCAGAGTGGTTGTATGATCGGCATTCATCACATAGTACGAACCATAATAGCCATTATAAAAACCGTTTATGTGAATTTTATCTCCGATACTGGTCATGTTCGACAGATACTCGATTGGTGTCGGGATAACCTCTGAGGCACCTTGTATCGGCAATGCACCAAGCAGAAAGATGAAAACTGATTTCTTGAAATTCATACTAAAAACTCCTGGCACGTAAAAAAAGTGATCAAATCCTGTTCTGAAAAAGAGATCTAACCATCGAAAAAAAGTAGTTATATCTGCAATGAAAATGATACCTGTATATTTGGGAATGAACTAATTTTTAATTATTTCTTTACTATCATATAGGAATATAAGAATTAATTTTGATTTGGTCAATAATAATCGTAGAAAAATATCTTTTTTTAAGGTTTTTTTTATAGATTTAAAGAGTATTTTGTCGTTGTATATCCACGTTCAGATGAAAAAAGTAACTGCAAATGATACAAACTATTTGTAATATAGACTCATTAGAAATCCCGGAACTTTCAATTTTCAGAACTTTGAAACAACAAACAGTTCATCAAAGGGAGGGTTTATTTGTTGCTGAGGGACATTTTGTTGTCGAGCGATTGTTAAAGACACAATTACGAATCCGTTCAGTGCTTTTTACACAACATTGGCTGGATATGTTCCGCACCGAGCTTGAAAAACGTCCAGAAATGATCGAAGTTTTTATCGGTGAAAAGGAAGAACTTTCAAAAATTACGGGCTATGAACTTCATCAGTTTATCATGGCATGTGCAGAAATTCCGGAGACTCAAACAATTGATAAAATTATCAGATCCAGTAGTTTACCTGTTCTCCTGGTTGCTCTTGACGGGTTAACAAGCTCGGATAATGTGGGGCTTGTTTTAAGAAGCTGTGCTGCATTTGGTGTTCATGCGCTTATTGCCGGGGAGACCTCTGCAGACCCCTGGCTGCGGAGAGCTGTGCGCAAGTCAATGGGGAATGTTTTCAGAGTACCGGTAATTTATTCTGATTCACTTGTGGATACTATTAAAAAACTCAGGTTTGAGTATGGCATTGAAGTATTCAGTGCACAAATTACAAAAGAAAGTGTCCCTTTGTATACGGTTTCACTCAAAAAAAGCTGTTGTGTCGTAATGGGAAATGAGGGAAGTGGCGTGACACGGAAAGTTCTTGATGTTTGCAATAAATCGTTGTACATCCCTATGCAGGAGGGGGTTGATTCTCTTAATGTCTCATCTGCAGCAGCAATTATTTTATCTGAAGCCGTTCGTCAAAGGAACTGGGAACATTGAAGAAAACAAATTACTGTAAAAGGGAAAAAATCTCATGAGATTCAAGACAAGTTTAATAATGCTCATCCTTGTGAATTGGATAAGATGATACTTAATCATACTGCCGTGAATGTTGTAAAAATTGAAAGTAGGATAATGCCACCTTCAGTGGCACAGATAACATTACCCTCGGTATCCCTTCAGTCGCCCCCCGGGAACAATCATATCAGTGGTGAAACCGGAAGTCAGAGAAAAAAAAATTACAAACTGAAATATCCGAAAATAGATGGCTCTATAAAGTATACTTTTCTGTTTCATGGTCAATTCTATATTGGATCAATCGAGTCTCCATCGCCTTCGTAAAAATAGCTCAATGCCATACGTTACAAAAATAAGCAGTATAAGCGGCCAGTTTCTGCTGAGTGTCACCGATTGCTTTAAAGGAAGAATCGACACGCTGTTGGATTCATTTAAAATATTTTCAAGCATAGACGTATCTGTTTGAGTAATGGGGCGGGCATTACCGGTGAGGATATACTCATTTTGTCCTGAAATGGAATATTCGCTATTGTCAGTATTAATATGTACCGAATCTGTATATGTATATTGTTTGTCTCCATTACGTAGTATCGTTGTATATCTGTAGTTTCCAGATGAAACCGGATTAAATACGGTGTGTAATTTTCCGGTACCATCATGAATCATACTTATCGATGAGTCCAGCACTGCGATCCCACCTTTTTGTACTGTACAGCGTAAGGTAATTGTATCTTTGAATCCAATCGATCGAGGAAGGCTGTGGTCTAGTGTAAATGGATCTGTATCTGTTATCCCGTTTCTTACTACAGCCGTGTAAACTGATGACGATTGAAAAGAGAGAATCTCTTTTACCGCATTGACAATTCTACGGGAGAACGTAAAGGTGTTCTCTTCACCAAGTTCGGAAACCAGGGGATAAAAATCCCATTTCCAGAAATTTTCAAGACTGAGAATAAGGGCAGTATTGTTTCTGTATGAGGTTGTAAAAAGTGCAGGGATAGTATCCGAATGCTCCTGTCCTGAACTTACCCATGCAAAAATACGTTCAGCCGGTGATGAAAGACAGTTGCGATAAACAGAAATTGGGGGGAGGGATACAGTTCCGGATCTGTTGAATGCTGAATAAGAGGAGAAGTCAGCAATAAGTGTATTGGTTGTTGTGCGTTTTAATGGTTCGCATGGCAGTGTACCGGCAAAAAACAACAGACCGTTTTTTGATACTGAAGATAGTGCTGTTGAAACATTTTTTTTGTTATCAGAAATGATAAGAAGATCTGCGGTGTCACTGCTGGTCGCCATGAATGATGAATCTCTGGAAAACGCCAGTTGAAGAAAACGGTTATCGAGAGTCGGCGTAGTGAATTGTGTGTGGTAAAAAAACACCTCTCTTGAAACCGTGTGTACATGACGATATTCATTGATAATTGAATCTCCTGTCAATATCTGAAACCGGAGGATGTGTGTACCTGGCGAAAATTTCTTCAAATTGAAATTTAGAGTTTCCCGAATATTTCCAGGTTTGATATCGATGACCTTTTCAAACAGAGGTTTATCATACGACACACAACGCACTGTCAATGGCAGTGAGTTGGTCGAAAAACCGGAAATATCAAAGATAAAATGAGTACTGTCCTTAGAGCTTGCTGGTATATTTTTAATGTCTGAATGCAATTGATTGTTCTGATGAGATTTTGGGAGTCGCAGGTAGTACAGGGATCTATTTTCTACCATTGAAGAAAGTTGAACACTGTTTGACCAGTTTGCATCTGAAATGATAATGATTGAGGATGATTTGTCGATACTGTTATTGTTTGTTATAATGGGGAATGTACTTTTATTTTCAAAAAAAGTCAGAGAATCTGCGGCTTTTTTTAGTGAATCTCCAAAACTGTAGAAAACAAAACGATTGTTTTTGACTGATGACTTTTTATTAATGGACCGTAGTATGTTTACAAATGGGATAACGGTACTTTCCGGAGAAAAAAGACTCATACTTTTTGAGTTATCGATAAGTACAGCGATATTTCTGTTCTGCGGCGGAAGCCGTTCGAACTGGAATGAAGGTTCAAAGAATGCGATTGTAATTAAAAGTATCAATACAATTCTGATTGCAGATAGGGTAAACCGTCTGATTTTCGAAAACGGCAGATGGAAAATTCGGATAAGTGAAACAGTAAGGACTGCAAGTAACAGTGACAGAATGAACAGAGGATACAAGTTCATCAGGAGAGTTTCCTGACGATGATAGTGTCACGTTTCCATTTACGGTCATCGGTTCCGGGATAATCAGTAGTAAAATGTAATCCTCTACTCTCTTTTCTTTTGATTGCTGATGTTACAATCAGTTTCGCAGTTGTGACTACGTTGCGAAGTTCAAGAAGGGGTGCGGTGACCTTTGTTCTTTTATAAAATTCCTTGATCTCTTTTTCGAGAAGGGTAATACGTCTTAATGCTCTTTTAAGACGGACATTGGAACGAACGATGCCAACATAATCCCACATGACCGTTTGTATCTCTTTAAAATTGTGAGAAAGAAGAATCCACTCTTCGGTTTCAATTGTGCCACTGTCATCCCAGGGTGGAACATCTGATGGCTTTACTAACTTGGTTGATTTTAATTTTGCCCCAGCATCATCAGCTGCTCTTTTGGAAAAAACAAGTGCTTCAAGAAGTGAATTTGATGCAAGCCTGTTCGCTCCATGAACACCGGTATGTGCGACTTCACCACATGCATAACAATTTGCTAGATCGGTGTTGCCGTTGATATCTACAACAATACCTCCGCACATGTAATGTGCTGCCGGTACAACTGGAATGAGATCTTTTGTAATATCGATACCGAATTTTTTACACTGATTATAGATATTTGGAAAATGTTTTTTTGTTTTTGCCGCATCGATGTGACGAATGTCGAGAAAGACACAGGGCTCACCGGAAATTTTCATCTCATTGTCTATTGCCTGAGCAACGACATCACGGGGTGCAAGAGATTTTAACGGATGATAACGATCCATAAACTCTTCACCCGCTTTGTTTTTAAGAATAGCTCCAAAACCGCGTAACGCTTCAGAAATAAGAAATGATTCAGCATGTTCATGATATAAGGTTGTCGGATGGAACTGGATAAATTCCATATTAGCGATTCGTGCTCCGGCCCGGTATGCAATGGCAATACCATCACCGGTAGCAATGTCCGGGTTTGTCGTATGAAGATAGACTCTTCCACTGCCACCTGTAGAAAGGCAGGTAACTTTACTGAGATGTGGTTCAATAGTGTTTGAGACTGTGTCAAGAACATAGACGCCGAAACAATGTCTCTGAGTGTGAGGTTGACCTGTGTGATATTCTGTGATGAGGTCAATTGCACAGTGGTGTTCGAGTATACGGATATTTGGATTACTTTTTGCTTTTTCAAGAAGTATACGCTCGACTTCGCTTCCGGTTAGGTCATTTGCATGCACGATCCGGTTACAGGAGTGGCCGCCTTCCTTGCCAAGATCGAGGCCGAATGGGTTACCTTTTTTTGCTGTTTTTGAGAAGAGTGCACCCCAGTTGATAAGGTCTGTTATGCGGTCGGGACCATCCTTGACAAGAATGTTGACAGTTTCTATGTTCGAGAGACCTTTCCCGGTTGAAAGAGTATCGGTAATATGGCTTTCGAAACTGTCAAGTGGGTCAAGAACACATGCAATGCCGCCCTGTGCGTGGTTGGTATTTGATTCGGTGTCTCTCTTTTTTGTGATCATTGTCACAGTGCCGTAACGGGCAGCATGTATTGCAAATGTTAAACCTGCAATACCACTGCCGATTATAATAAAATCAGATCTGTTTCTGCCCATTTTTTACTTAACCTGACTGTTCTCAAATGCCTTACGTCCAAGGTAGCCGCCATGGTGTCTGAGACCGAACTGTTCTTTAGTGAAATTTCGTTTCTGAAGCAGTACCAGCGCAAGTGCATCACCGATAGCCATCATTACTGTGGTGCTCGAGGTAGGGGTCAGTCCCAGCGGGCACGGTTCTGTGATGTCACCCATGTTTATTACAACATTGCAGAGTGAGCGGATGGTCGAGTCCGGATGCGAGGTAATTCCGATAATAGTATCAATGCCAAAATGGTGTGCCAGTTCCAGCATTTCGATGACCTCACGTGTTTTTCCGCTGGTCGAAAGTGCTATGACAACATCACCCCTGGATAATAGTCCCAGATCACCATGAGCTGCATCTCCCGGATGAAGAAACGATGCAGGAGTACCGGTTGAGCATAGTGTACCTGCAATTTTTCTGGCAATGTTGCCGGCTTTCCCCATTCCGGTGATAATAACTTTTCCCTTACAATTATATATGAATTCTACCGCCTGATCAAAACTGTCATCCAGTGGAATGTTCATCAATGCAGCAGCCTCCGCTTCAATGACCGCTTTAGCTATTCGAATAGATTCCTTCAATGTGTCCTCATTTATGTTATAAATCACCTGTCGCTGCGTTTATGTACCAAGTAGAAAATATCAAAATCAACCATGGTATGTGAGAATTATTTCATTCCTGGAATATAGAACGTAAGTCCCAAGCCACCTCGGAAGTAGTTAAGAAAACAATGGAAACCTTTTTCATGTATCACTCCTTTTTTGATTAAAATATTTCATGAGAGATCATCAGTTCAATTTACCCGACTATTGCATATTCACGTTTCGGGAAAGTATACTTTAAAAATAGTTGTATTTTTGTAACACTATGTTAAAATTTATATTCGTTATATAATTGATTTGGAATCAGATAATGAAAAATTTTTTGGTACGATATAACTTCAAGATATTATTACCAGTTTTTTTTCTGATTGTATCTATTCAAGGGCAGGATAATTCTGTTAAAAAAATCATATTTGAAGAAAAAAAGATTGAAGGAAAAATCAGGAGACCACAGTTGGTGTTGATTAAAGCCGATCAGAGACCGACTTTCTCACCGATGGTTCTTCAGGGATTAGGTAGTGGCACCAATATTCTTCAGTCGGTAAAAAATGATCTTATTACCGATTCGCCGTATAAGGGTGCATTTCAATTTAACGGTTTAGAAATATCTAACTATCAGAAATAAAATTATTATTTTATCTATCAAATGCAGGATAGTGCAAATTCTTTAACAATATGGTCTCATATATGCATTGCCCTTCACATATCAAGTGAGGGGAAGATTTGTGACTATTGTCTGTCCGCAAATGGTATACAGAAAAACCGGCAAATAAAAATGGAGGTTTAAGATATGAGTTTTTTTGCGATGTTCCTTTATTCGTTTAATCCATCGCAGGCTGGATTTCAGTTTATGTGGGTCATTCTGGCTGGTGGTGTTTTCGCACTTGCTATCAGCATTGAGCGATTCATTTATCTCAATGGTAAGAGTCTTTTCAGGGCTGATGTCTTTGTAAAAAACATTATTGATTATGTAGAAAAGGATGATATAAGTTCTTCGATAAAGCTTATCGAGAAGGCCAAGGGAAAAGCGCTGGGGCAGGTGCTTAAAGCAGGGGTGGATGAGATCTCCTCCGGAGCAGAGAGGATCAGGAACTCTGTTGATGAAGCAACTTTACGGGTTATTCCTCAGCTTGAAAACAGGACCAACTATCTTGGAACGATAGGAAATATTGCTACGCTGCTTGGACTTATGGGTACGATTTACGGTCTGATCATTGCGTTTGCTGCAGTTGGAAAACCAGGTATCGATCCGGCAGAAAAATCTACACTGCTTGCACAAGGTATTGCTGCCGCTATGAATACCACGTATCTTGGTCTTTTAATCGCCATTCCATGTATAACCCTTTATACACTCCTGCGCAATAAAACGCAGGGTATGATAGATCAGATCGACCAGTATTCACTTAAACTGGTCAATGTACTGGTTGAACGCTCCTACAAAACGCATAAGTACCATATTAAAGCTTCCGAGTTAACCGATGGGGTAGGACTGCATGTTACCCATAATAACATCAAGATCTTCACTGATAACAAACTCATAAAAGAAATCAGCATTTAACTGGATTGATGGTTTTACTGTAATGGATACATTTAATGAATTTGCAAAGTCCTTTGATCCATCCCAGAGTGGCTGGTTTTTCATGTGGATTCTGCTGGGGCTGGCGCTGGCAGCGTTTGTGATCATGATCGACCGATGGTTCTATCTTGGGGGACGGACTAATATCGACTCGGAGAAGTTCGTTGATAGATTAATAAGTTTTATCAAAAATAAAAATTTTGATGAAGCGATTTCACTTTGTTATGCCGGGAAAAAGCGCGTTTTACCACGGGTACTCGGAGCTGGGGTAAGTAAAGCAATCACCGTCCCGGAACTCATGCAGAGTGCAATGGAGCAGGAGTCACTTGCGATAATTCCAGGGCTTGAAAAACGACTCAATCTCATAGTCGCGTGTGGAAATATTGCAACGTTACTTGGCCTTATGGGTACTATCTATGGTCTTATTCTGGCATTTGCTGCAGTTGCCCAGCCGGATGTATCACCTGTAGAGAAGTCATCACTGCTTGCTGTGGGTATTTCCGCTGCAATGAATACAACCCTTCTGGGGCTGGTTATTGCTGTACCATGTGTACTTATTTATTCAATGTTTAAAACACGAATCGATGCAACAATCGCAGAAATAGACCGATATGCGGTTGTTATGTTAAAAGCGGCCATGCCCAATGATACTGTTCAGAAATCATATAAAGTATCAAACAGAAGAGTGAAAGAAGAGGTTGAAACTGAGCCCAATATGGTTCCATTCATGAATCTTATGGTTGTTCTTATTCCTCTTTTGTTGTCTTCATCAGAATTTGTAAAGATTGGCATGATTGAATTGAAACTGCCTGAGTCTGCTCAGGGTGGAGGAGGTGGGGGGGGAGCTGACGCGGAAAACAATGCGAAGCTCGATCTTGCCGTTGTAATTACTACAAAGGGCTTTAATATCCTGAATTCATTTAGAAAAGAACCACCAGCTTCTGGTACTGTGGATATTCCATTAAAAGATGGTAATTACGATTTCGGTCAACTTAATAAAAAACTTGGCGAAGTGAAACAGATGGTGTTACTTGAAATTTTACGGACCCTTAAAGCCGATTTAGCCGATAATATTCCACTTATAACTCTGTATTCGGAATATCTTAAGCACGATTTTTCGGGTGCCAGGATGTTTGAAGATCATGAGAGTATCAAGATTGTTGCTGAGGATAAAATCAAATATCAGGCGGTTGTGTCGGTAATGGATGCAGCCAGAGGAATAACAACCGAACATGGTAATGTAACAATGTTTCCTAATGTATCAATAGCAGGAGGTGTAGTACAATAATGGCTAACCCTCGTGCAATCAGGCAGGCAAGAAGACGCCGCAGTGGTGATGATGTCAAGTTGAATATCACATCGATGATGGATATGTTTACTATTATCCTTGTGTTTCTGATCAAGAATTTTTCTACTGAAGGTGCGATTGTAACTCCTGCCGACAATCTGACGCTACCAAAATCAACTGTTGAGAAGCGGGCCAGTGAAGCATTGAGCCTGAAAGTATCAAAGAACACTATAATTGTAGAAAACAGTTTGGTAATCAATGAGGAGCAGTTTGCAGAGATTGAAAAGCAGAAAGATTTTATGATTCAGTCACTGCATGATGTTTTATTAAAATATGCTGAAGAAGCAAAAAAAATGGCTGAGATTTCGGGTAAAGAATTTTCGGGTGAAATTACTATTCAGGGTGATGTGGAGATCCCATATAACATTCTGACTCGCGTTATGTATACCTGTGGTCAGGCCGGATATCCTAAAATGAACCTTTTTGTTTACCGGCAGGGCTGATGGCAAATCAACAGAACAGCGCAGTATTAATCGGTGCAGCAGGCAAGTCTTCCGGGAATACGATCTTTCCGAGTGAGTTTAAACGCACGCTCTTTTCTCGGTTTGACAAAAGATTTGCGATTATTCTGGCGTCCTGTGGCGTAATCATTTTTTCAGTTATCGGTTTGTTATCTTTAAAAAAACCAGTAACTGAAGTCAGCGATAAGGAGATAACCAAAATTCAGGAGCGATACGCCCGCCTGGTTTTGAATCAACCGAAACCTGAAGTAAAAAAAGTTGAAGAAGCCAAAACGACAACTGGAAAAACAAAAGCGGTTGAAGAGCAGAAAAAAGAGGAAGTTGTTGAAAAACCAAAGGTTGAGAGAGACAAAGAAACTTTTGTTGAAAAACAGAAAAGAAAAGAATCCGGAGTGGAACAGCGTCGTCAGGTTCGTGAACAGGTGGCAAAACAGATCCAGTCCTCGGGTATTTTTGCCGCGATAACCGCAGCCGGAAACAGCGGAGGAGCTGGTGGCGAAACTGATCTTCTGGGAAATGTTTCCAGTGGTACAAGTGATCTGAATAATCTTTCAATTTCCAGTGGTTCATTTGCATCAAAAGCAGGAGCAAGTTCTGAGCTGAGTGCAAAAAAAGGTTCCTCTGCGAGAGATGTTGGCATCGAAAGGCAGGCGTTAGGACGTGCAGAAGTTGCTCAGGTTGCATCAACTGGTTCAGTTAATATCACTTCCCAGCCGCCAGAAGTGACCGGTGAGTCAGCAAACACGAGCTCCGACCGAAGTCAGGCTGCCATTCAAAGAGTGGTTACCCGTGAAGTGCAGCGTCTGAAGCGTGTCTACGAAGACTGGTTAAAACGTGATCCGGCACTAAGTGGAAGCGTTACAGTCAAATTTGTTATACTGCCATCAGGAACTGTTTCGAATGTTTCAGTCGTTAAATCTTCAACAAATAATACCGAATTTGATGAAACAATCGTCCGCTATATTAAGCGCTGGCAGTTCCCTGCAGTGCCAGATGGCAGCCCGGTTGAAGTCGTTTACCCATTCGTGTTTGAAGGTCAGTCCTGATAAAATCTTATGGGAATAGCACATTTTGGTGATATTCTCATTTCCCCGAGCCTGAGAATTTGGTATATTTAATAACTTACGATCATTGATAATTTTTTTACATGTTTGCCGTATAATGAACAGTTACTATCAGGGTGGCGTTTCGCATGGCTGATTCTGAATGGGAGTCCATCAGAAAAAAAACGAGGAACAGAATCCGCTATGGTATCGGGATTGGTATCCCTGTATTAATTCTTGCAGGTTTCCTGTTCTATAATAACCGGGATCTTTTCAATAGTTCTGTACAGAGTGATGAAACTGTCGAACGAGCAGATACAGCAGAGATGAAATCTTTGCCGGCTTCAGCTGCAGTTCATGATGAAGATTCAAACAAGTCTGTCAGTTTCGAATCGAATGATTCGGTTGTTAAAAACACGGACAATGTTACTATGAGTGTAGCGTCGGAGATAAAGAAAACTGAAAATTATAAAACCGTTGCTGCATCTCCTGATAGTAAGCTGAAAGTTATTGAAGTACCGAAAACTGTAGCACTATCCGGTACATCCCTGGAACTTTCATCTATTCGCTGCCGTACTGCAGATCAGAATGGGCTGGTTTTAGACCTGTCAGTAGAACTTTTATCGGCAAAAGATGCAATTGAAAAGAAAATACTGATAATGCGAGATGAACTCAGAGTATTGATTCAGAACACCGTTCGAAGTAAAGAAGTGAACACACTGAGTCGGGAACAGCTGAAAGCAGAAATAATTGAGTCAGTAAATAAATATATCGGTAAAGAGGTTTTTAACAATCTGAAATTTACTGAATTTAAAGTGGAAAAGGTAAAATAAAAAAATGGTTTTGTTGGACATACTGAAGTTGTTATTTGGTTCAAAACAGGATCGAGATGTAAAAAAGCTCAAACCGATTCTCGAACGTGTAAATAGCTTTGGCGATATGGCGCGGTCCCTTGATGATGACGGATTGTGTGCAAAAACACCAGAATTCCGTAAACGTCTTGCAGCAGGAGAAACACTTGATGATATTCTCCCTGAGGCATTTGCTGTTGTTCGTGAAGCGACACACAGGGTGCTTGGTGAACGTCGCAAGGTAACAGATCCTTATTTGCAGAAAGAGATACAGTTTTACGCACACTTTGATGTTCAAGTCATGGGTGCAATAGCATTACATCAGGGAAAGATTTCCGAAATGCGTACCGGTGAAGGAAAAACACAGGTTGCAGCAATGGCCGCATACCTCAATGCGCTTGGCGGAAAAGGTGTGCATGTTATCACTGTTAACGATTACCTTGCCCGACGTGACAGTGAGTGGATGGGGAAAATTTTTAAATTCCTTGGATTGACTGTCGGATGTCTTGATATAACGGAACCACACAGTCCGCAACGCCGTGAAGTTTACAGCTGTGATATAACCTATGGTACCAATAACGAATTTGGTTTCGATTATCTTCGTGACAATATGTCCACATCTCCCGAACATTGTGTTCAACGTGAACTCAATTTCGCTATTGTTGACGAAGTTGATAACATCCTTATCGATGAAGCGCGGACGCCGCTTATCATCTCCGGACAGGCATCACGATCGAATCAGGAGTATGATGAACTCAAGCCCCGCGTATCCAAGCTGGTGATGGTTCAGAATACTTTTGTAAATAAGGTGATTGCAGAAGCGGAAGAGTTGCTCAAACAGCCGGGAAAAGAGTACGAATGCGGTCTGAAAATGCTTATAGCCCAGAAAGGTGCGCCGAAAAATAAGCGTTTAGTGAAGATGCTCAAGGAACCTGGTGTTGCAAAATTCATGAAAACGGTCGAAACAGATTATCTCCGCGACCGTAAACTTCACGAAATTAATGAAGAACTCTATTACACTATCGACGAATCAGGGCACAGCGCTGAGTTGACAGAAAAGGGTCGTGTCCTGATAAGTGGTAACAACCCTGATTTCTTTGTCGTTCCTGATCTGGCTGAGAAAATTGGTGCCATCGACAATGATACAGCACTTTCCGAAGATGAAAAAGCGCAGAAAAAGGAAGAAGCTCACCGGGAGTATGCTGAAAGAACCGAGCGCATTCACAGCGTGAGCCAGCTGGTGCGGGCGTTTTCACTGTTTGAGCGGGATGTTGACTATGTTGTTCAGGATGGGGAGATTCTCATTGTTGATGAGTTTACAGGACGTATTCTTCAGGGACGTCGTTACAGTGAGGGACTTCATCAGGCGCTTGAAGCGAAAGAGGGTGTAAAGGTCGCTGGGGAAAACCAGACTCTTGCAACAATTACATTCCAGAATTTCTTCAAAATGTATTCAAAAGTCGCCGGTATGACCGGTACTGCTGTTACAGAAGCTTCAGAATTTCATGAAATTTACAAACTTGATGTGGTCACCATTCCGACAAACCGTCCGTTGATGCGTCAGGATCATCATGACGAAATTTATAAAACTCACAGAGAAAAATATAATGCAGTCGTAAAAGACATACAGGCGATGCACGAGAAGGGAACCCCCTGTCTTGTTGGTACGACATCAATTGAAAAGTCTGAACTGTTAAGTAAGTTGTTGCAGCGAGCCGGTATCGAACATGAAGTATTAAATGCCAAACAGCACGCCAAGGAAGCAGCGATTGTCGCTCAGGCTGGAAGGATAGGTGCGGTCACCATTGCAACGAATATGGCTGGTCGTGGAACAGATATCGTTCTCGGTGGAAATTTCGAGGTGCTGGCAAATCAGGAGCTTTTAAAACAGGACATTGATGTTGACTCGATGACACTTGAAGAAAAACGGGTCAAATTTGCGAAACTGTTTCAGGAAACAAAAGAAGAAAATGAGAAGATAAAAGCTCTCGGGGGTCTTCATATAATAGGAACCGAACGGCACGAAAGCCGTCGTATTGACAATCAGCTCAGAGGTCGTGCCGGACGTCAGGGCGATCCGGGATCAAGTAAATTCTATCTCTCCCTTGATGACGATCTGATGAGAATATTCGGGTCAGAGCGTATCGCTTCAATTATGGATCGTCTTGGAGCTGAAGAGGGTGAAGTGATCTCGCATCCGCTTGTGTCGGGTGCGATTGGAAATGCTCAGAAACGGGTTGAAGGAAGAAACTTTGAGATTCGTAAACATCTGAAACAGTATGATGATGTGATGAATTTCCAGAGAAAAGAGATTTATGGTTTGCGTCAGAGAATTCTTCGTGGAGAAGATCTTCGTGATGAAATACTGGACCAGATTGCTGCCTGTCTTGAAGATATCGTTCTGCGAATTACTGAGAGTGGAAAATATTCAGAAAACTGGGATGTTCAAACTCTCTCAACCGAATTGCAGACGAAGTTCGGACTCATTTACAAAATGCCCGAGGGAGATCTGACAAGCGATGCATTGTTTGATGATATCTGGGGTAAAATAAAAGAACGGTATCAGGAGAAGGAAAAACGGTTTGGTGAAGCACTCATGAGGCAGTTTGAGCGTCAGGTGTTTCTAATGGTGATTGATAATCTGTGGAAAGATCACCTTTATGAAATGGATCATCTCAAAGGAGGAGTCCAATATCGCGCCTTTGGCCAGAAAAACCCGCTTTTTGAATATCAGAGAGAAGGGTTGAAAATGTTTGAGGAGCTCAGAGATACAATTTCAAAAGAGGTATCCAGTTACATCTTCCGGCTTGAACGGGTTGTTGAGCAACCGGCAGCAAGAAGAATTGATCCGCCTCAAAAGCCAGATGAGGATGATCTCTATGCCAAAGCAGCTCCGGTACAGCAGGCAAGACCTGTTTCTGTTGCCCGTGCTCCGCAACCGATGAGAGTAACTACAAATCGATCCGAAGGTGGTCCGCAGATGCCAGTTGTTAATACTGGTGAACAGATAGGCCGGAATGATCCCTGTCCGTGCGGAAGTGGTAAAAAATATAAAAAGTGTCATGGAGCTTCATGATGAAGGGGTATTTTTTTGCTTTTGAGGGCATTGATGGGTGTGGAAAAAGTACGCAGGTTTCACTTCTGCATGATAAACTTGTTAAAATGGGCCGTAATGTGGATTGTACACGTGAGCCCGGGGGTACAATTATATCAGAAAAAATCCGTCAGATTCTGATCGATCCTCTTCATGCTGAAATGGTAGATGAATGTGAAATACTGTTGTATCTTGCATCCAGAGCACAGCACGTCCGTCAGAGAATTGTACCATCATTGGAGTGTGGCAAGATCGTTCTGTGTGATCGGTTCCAACTGGCGACCTTTGCATATCAGGGGTATGGAAGGAGTTTTCCATTTGATCAGCTCGAGCAGTTGAATAATTTTGCAACAGGCGGATATGGACCTGATCTTACATTTGTATTTGATATTCCCGTTGAGGAAGCATTCAAACGGATGCAGCGAATGAATAAATTAAAGGATCGTCTGGAATCTGCAGGTGATGCTTTTTTTCATCGAATACACAATGGATACCTGGAGCTGGGACGTAAAAATCCCGAAAAAGTCATCATTATTAATGCACAACGGAGTGTTGAAGAGATTCATGACGAGGTGATGGAGAAGATTAATCCATATATTTCAATAATATAATTATATAATCTAAAAAAATCGGGAATTGTTATTGCTTCCTGATGTATTTTTTGAGTCTGATTACTAAGGGGCGGGTTCTGGTTATTTGCATTAAATAGACAGAGATCTCCCCGATAACAATCACAGGAGACATGATGAGTTTACATGACAAAAAGATGAGTGTCTTTGGAAAAGTTCCAATCGCAGGTGTTGTAATAATGGTTATTATTGTTGCAGGGCTTGTGGTTGATGTGACAAAAGCTGATTCGGACAACTTTTATGCTGATATAATTCGTCTGGATAATGTAACTCAGAAGATTCATCAGAACTACGTTGAAGAGATGTCTTCAAAAGATCTGATCGACAACGCAATTAAAGGTATGATGCGGATACTTGATCCACACACTACCTATTTCGAACCGAAGCAGTATGAAGAACTTAAAATTCACACTGATGGTAAATTCGGTGGGCTTGGTATTCAGATCTCTATTCGTGATAAGGTATTGACAGTGATGACTCCGATTGCCGGAACGCCAGCATTCAGAGCGGGGATACAATCCGGTGATCAGATTTTAAAAATTGATGGTAAGTCAACTGCAGGTATCTCCATAGATAATGCTGTTAACAAATTACGTGGTGAACCCAATACTAAAGTGACAATTACAATTCGTCGCAAAGGTGAGCCAAAAGATAATGATTATGTTATTACACGTGAAATTATCCACATCAAATCAGTTCCTTATTTCGGGATGCTTGATAGCAGTATAGGTTACATACAGCTGTCAACGTTTTCTCAGGATGCCGGCAGTGAAGTTGAGAAAGCAATCAAAGAGTTGATGAAAAAGGACCTCAAAGGGGTTGTATTTGATCTCAGACATAATCCTGGTGGTTTACTTCCGCAAGCAATCGAGGTAGCTGAAAAATTTCTTGCTCGAAAATCACTGATTGTTTCAACACGCGGGCGGGTTCGTGGTCAGAATAATGAGTACAGTTCCGGGGCACAGCCTGTGCTGCCTCTTGATATACCGTTAGTAGTTCTGGTTGATTATGCAAGTGCAAGTGCATCGGAGATTGTTTCAGGTGCTGTACAGGATTGGGACAGGGGAGTTATTCTGGGAGATACCACCTTTGGGAAGGGGTCTGTTCAAAGCATTCTTCCACTGGATCCAAAACATCATTTAAAATTGACGACTGCTTTTTATTACACACCAGCGGGCAGATGCATTAACAGGCCGGAAAACGGTGTACGTGGGGTTGATGCCGATGATGAGATGGGTGAGGGGGATGATGAAAGTACAGATTCTTCAAATGTCAAAGTCGATTCTTCTAAAGCAGAGAAGAAGCCTGCTGTTGACACCACAGCGTATAAAACAAAAAATGGTAGAATCGTGCATGGTGGTGGTGGTATCGTTCCCGATACAATTGTTCAACAGAAAATACTTTCTCTACCGATACGTGCACTTCTGGTCAAGGATGCGTTTTTTCAGTTCGCAAATATTCAGTATCCGAAGATGAAAAAACAGAAACTGAAAATCGATTCATCTTTTCAGGTGTCAGCTGGTATGATGAAGAATTTTTATACTTTTCTCGATAGTATAAAGTTCAATTTTCAGAGTTTTGCGCAGATGAGATTTTCAGAATTGAAATATGGGACCGGGATTGCAGATACAGTGGATTCTGCAGGAAAAAAGATCTCAATTTATCCCGATACTCTCTCCTTTGCTCCAGGTGAACTTCAGGAGTTAAAAAAGTTAGCATCACGTATTGACTCGATACTTGCAGGGGAAAGCAGAAGAGAACTATTGGAAAATGAAAGCGAAATAAAAAACTTTCTTAAAGATGCGTTCATTACAAGAGAATTTGGTCAGGACAACGAGGTATATTACCGCACGAAGTTGTCTCAGGATAACCAGCTTAAAGCAGCAACCAATCTCTTGTTAGATAAGGAAAAGTATCTTAGTTTACTTAAACCGTCAGCTATTGCTGAAGGTGAGAGTGGAAAAGCAAAGTAGAGAGCAGTTTTATTGGGTTGTATATTCAGAGAAACTTGCTTTTTTAACTGGGATAATTGATTTTTTTAAACTTAAGGTTTTTGAAACAAATTATTTGAAATAAATATCTTCCGGGAGTCTTTATGATCAATAAGATGCGCGAAATTGCGCCAACTATCATGATAATAATTCTTGTCACCTTTGTCGGAGGTACTATCTTCCTTGATTGGGGTATGAATGCCGCAAGTGGAAGAAACAAGTCAACAGCAGCCGGAAAGATAGATGGAAAAGAGATTCCACTTAACTATTTTGACCAGCAGGTAAATGCTGAACGTCAGAGATTACAGGATGGGGGACAGAATGTACACCCGTCTCAGTACCGGATGATTCCCAAGCAGGTTTGGGACAGAGAAGTTGAACGTTACCTGGTGAGTGATGCATTTAAAAAACTGCAACTGGGCGCTTCTGCTGATGAAGTTTTCGAATACATTAAGAGGAATCCTCTGCCTGGTATCGATACAGTGTCAGTATTCATGACCAATGGGGTATTTGATACTTCAAAGTATGTTCAGTTTTTGAATAATTCTGAAAACTATACTCATTATCCCTGGTTGCGGGAAATTGAAAAGCATACACAGACAATCGCTGTTCCCTATACCAAGCTTGAAACAATGCTGGGGGTAGTTGCAAAACCATCAAAGTCAGAAATCGAATATCAGTATAATCAGGAAAATCAAAAAGTAGTTTTTGAGTATGCTAAAGTTAATAGCGCGATGTTTAAAGTAGATCCTGCCAGCATCAGCGAAGAAAAGATTAAAAATTATTATGCTGCACATAAAGACAGTTTTATGACTCCCGAAATGTCAGATGTTTACTTTATTAAATTTGCCAAAGAACCAACGGCTGCAGATGATCAGTTTTATCTCAATGAGATGCTTGACATCAAAAAGAGAATCGAGTCTTCGACTGACACACTGGCTGTATCCTTTGCCAATGAAGCGAAGGTTGAATCAGATGATCAGGGAAGTGCTGAAAATGGTGGCGATCTTGGATGGTTCGGTGCCGGTGCAATGGTTCCGGAATTTGAAAAGGTTGCATTTTCTACACCTGTAGGACAGATTTCTGAACCGGTAAAGACAAATTTTGGCTATCATCTCATTTTGGTTGAAGATAAAGAAGAGGTAAGTGACCAAAAAGAGGTGAAAGGAAAAAAGGATAAAAAAGCTAAAAATGAAATTACAGAAAAGAAAGTGCGAGTTAAAGCACGGCATATTCTCAGGAAAATAACTCCTACCGTAGAAACTCTTGATCTCCTTGCTGAAAAGGCTGACAGTCTCAGAGGATTGATTCAGGAAAAGGGAATTCATGAAGCAACAAAACTTCTCTCGGGTTTTACCTTTGATTCCACCGGACTGTTCAGCAGAGGTGATATGATTCCAAAAATTGGATATGTCTCTGGGGTTGGTCAATTTTTATATGGACGAGATGATCAGAGCGTATCTGAAAGAATGGAGAATGAGGATGGTTTCTACATTTTTGCAGTTAAAGAAAAAGTCAAAAAAGGACTAGCTCCGCTCAGTGTTGTTCATGATAAAATTGAGGGAATACTGAAAGATTCCGTTCAGATGGCGATGGCAGAAAAGTTCGCTGGTGAACTCAAAGCCAAAGCTGGTGCAAGTGGATCACTGCTTGAATACAAAGATACGGTGACAAATCAGGTAACCACTGCAGTCACCGACACTGTTGCGTTGAGTGCATATATCCCGGGTGTTGGTTATCAATCGAAAGCTGCAGCTGTTGCAGCTGCACTTGAAACCGGTAAAATCTCAAATGTGTTCAAACAGGAAAAAGCTTTTTATATTGTCAAAACACTCTGGAAAAACAGTGTTCAACCACTTGATATGAAATCTGCTGAAGTTGCTCAGATTACAGCGAGATCTGAACAGTACGCTAAACAGAGCGTTCTTTCACAGTGGAGTGAAAACCTGAAAAGTCAGGCAAAAATTAAATGTGATATTGACAAGTTTTATCTTGATTAACTGTCATTAAAGGAATCTCCCATGTGGAGATTCCTGTTCACGCGCTTCCCGTCTATTACATCCTCTACTCAACAGATACAATCAATGGTTCTTTATAATGATCTGGCTATAAGTAATCCTGTACCCTGTCCCTATCTTGAAAACAGAGTATTTACTCAGGCATATTTTTTTGCTGCTGAGGTTGATTACAACGAGGCTGAGATACTGTTCTCTACCGGGTGGAGGAAATTCGGATACTTTTTTTTTCGTCCGGTATGTGTGCAATGCAGAAATTGTATCCCCGTGAGAATACCGGTTGAAAAACTATCGCTATCAAAAAGTCAAAAAAAGCTGGTCAGAAAAAATACTCAAACTGAAGTACAATTTTCACCCCTTGAATTTGATGAAGATGTATTTGATATTTACAAGGAACATTCCGTTGTACGGTTTGGAAAAAAAGTTGATCGTGATGAATTCATCAATAATTTCTGTACCATATCCTGTCCTTCGCTTCTTTCAAAATATTATGTACATGGCATACTGGCGGCAGCAGGGTTTCTTGATATTTCATCACAAGGGTTGAGCAGTGTGTATTTTGTATTCAGAAAACAGTTTGAGCACCTTGGTTTGGGTAATTACAGTGTAATCAGGGAAGCTGAGCAGGCTAGATCGATGGGACTGCACTATTATTATTTAGGTTATTATGTGACAGATAATCGCATTATGGAGTATAAAACCCGTTTCTTACCGTATGAGATCTATAACTGGAATACAGAGCAGTGGGAACCGGTAGGTGACAATAAAACGTAATGGGGGATGATGTGGGTGAATTCATACAAGCTGCCATGGATACCGCAAAAGAGGCGGGAGAGTATCTTCTTAAGTACTTTGGAAACGATATTGCGTCAGAAGTAAAACCCGATCTCAGTCGCGTAACCATCTACGATAAATATGTTGAAGATATGGTTCGTAAAGCATTACTTGGAAAATGGCCTCATCACGGGATTATCGGTGAAGAGTACGGTGTGTCTGAGCCTTCTTCTGAGTATACCTGGATTATTGACCCTGTCGATGGAACACACAATTTTATTCGGGGAATTCCCATGTTTGGTGTATCTATAGGATTGTTAAAGGGGTATGAATTCTGTGGAGGAGTGATTTATATGCCCTGCACAAATAAATTATATGCTGCAGAAAAGGGTTCGGGTGCATTCTGTAATGGAAAAAGGCTGCAGTTTTCTGGTGTAAACGAACTGAAAGACGCCACACTTCTGTTTGACTCTGGATTACGGGCAGAACCGGAACAGAAATTAACTTTTTTATCTGAGATTGCATCAAAACTGTTCAACGTGCGGGTGTTTGGAGCATCTGTGCAGAATCTGACAATGCTGGCTGAAGGTAAAGCTGACATTCTTATTGAATTTGATGAACACCTGTGGGATTTTGCTGGCGGTTTGACAATTGTTCAGGAGGCCGGAGGGAGCATTACCGGACATGACAATTCGCCTCTCACTATAAAAAGTAAAAAATTTCTTGCAACCAACGGGAAATTGCATGGTAAGATGCTTTCGTTTTTCAGGTAAAGGTACACTAAATGTTTGATTTTCATTCATTCTGGCTCTGTTTTGTTCCTTTGTTTGTCGCAGTTGACGCTATTGGTGTTCTTCCTCTTTACATCTCTCTAACCGATGGGGCGACTACAGCAGAAAAAAGAAAGACTTTATTTTCATCGATAATGACTGCCAGCGTTGTGGGGTTGCTATTTTTATTCGTAGGTGAAGCTGTTCTCAGAATAATGAGTATTACAGTGGCTGATTTTATGGTTGCCGGTGGAATCATACTTTTTCTCATTGCAGTAGGCGACCTTGTCACTGTTGAAAAAACGTTAAGAAAAGTAAATCCTGAAACACTTGGTCCCGTACCGATCGGAGTACCGTTGATCGTTGGTCCTGCTGTGTTGACAACAATAATGCTTCTTGTCAGGGAACATGGATTTTTTATCACTGCTATTGCGACGATTTCCAATATACTGATTGCTGGTTTATTTTTTCAACTATCAGAATTTATTATGAAATTGATTGGAAAATCGGGATCTAAAATTTTTTCACGGGTTGCCAGTTTGTTTCTGGCGGCGATTGCTGTTATGCTGGTTAGAAAAGGGATCGCTGCCATGTTTCAACAACATTTACTTTGATGTAAAGAAGAGACAGTATGCCAAGGGCAGATGAAATTCGACAGAATCTTTTTTCGCGAACCGGATATGGTATTAAATATGATCTGGAACGGATGGTAAAAGCTGCTGATCAATGTGATAATCCTCAGAACGCATTTAAATCCTTTCATATCGCTGGTACCAACGGAAAAGGTTCTACATGTACGTTCCTCGATGCAATGTTGCGGGGAGCTGGATATAAGACCGGACTTTATACTTCACCGCATATTGTTGATTTTGAAGAGCGTTTTCAGATAGATGGAAAACCTGTGTCAGAAGATGTATGGATTGAAGTCTATTCTGATCTGAAATCAGTGATTGAATCGTTTGAATTGACTTTTTTTGAAGCAACCACACTGATGGCGTTTGAGATGTTCAAGCGTCAAAAAGTATTGTGGGCGGTGATAGAAACCGGACTGGGCGGACGACTTGATGCCACTAATATTGTTAAGCCGGTAGTTTCTGTTATCTGTGCGATTGATATTGACCATAAGGATTATCTTGGGAATACGATTGAAGAAATCGCTTATGAAAAGTGTGGAATTATAAAAGATGCTACACCTGTGGTGATGCTTGAAAACAGCAATTTGTCGGTTATGGAACAAGCATACGCTATTTGTAAAAAGAAAAATACCACTCTGACAGTTATTTGTCCAGGACAATCGGTTTTTTATGAACATGAGACAGGGATGACAGTCTGCGATACAGCGGGGGCTAAGGTTTCGGTACCAATGAAAGGAATATTCCAGATCGCGAACCTGCAGCTTGCGATTAACGCATTCCGGTTATCCGGGATGATGTTGAGTCCTGGAAGTATCAAAACACTTTCTGAGACAATTCTTCCTGGCCGTTTTCAGGTAATTAAACATAGCTATAAAACGCTTATTCTCGATGTCGGTCATAACCCGCAGGCATCATCCATGCTTGTTACCGAAATTCAGAAACGATTTGCAGATAACAGTATCTGTATGGTAATTGGTATCATGAAAGATAAAGACTATCAGTCGATGATACGGAACTACAGCACCGTAGCAGACCGAATTATTTTCACTCAGCCGGATCTTCCCAGAGCAGCATCAGTTGAGATACTTGAATCGTGCATCAATGATGCCACAGTTTACATCTCAAAAAAAACGATCGCTGAAGCATGTGAAGAAGCGATTAACGGTCCGGAAGATATTGTTTGCATCACAGGATCCTTTCATACTGTTGGTGAAGCTTGTGTGGCTTTGGGGATTATGCTGTATTAATGATGGATGACCCTCCTGGTTTTATTCAGCGATTACAAAATAGGGATCATTTCTTAATGCAGGATATCTTCCGTTGGAAGGATTTGTTTGAAATGACGAACGGTTAAAATTGAAGTTTTTGTTGAAATATATAAATAAATTATTCGGTAATTACCGTGAAAAAGTTCTCTAATATCAGGTCTACCTAATTCAGGAACAATACGACCAATTTCTGGATTTTTTTTTAATAAATCAACTTTTTGAAATACCGAATCAATCCAGTCATTGGCTGCCGATAAATTGTCAGCAGCTATATAATCTGCAATTTCCTGAATCCTTTGGAGTGATAGCGGAGACCAGATCAATTTCATTTTGAATATCGCGCTTTTAGTATCTGCCGAGCTTTGGAATGAATAATACCCTTCCCCGATGAAATCTGATCTATTGCATTTTTAACATCTTCAATTAATTCAATTTTATCCATTAATTTCTCAAATTCATCGACATCGAGAAGAACGGCTGCGCTTTTTCCGTTTTGGGTAATAACAAGCGGTCGCTTTGTGTTATGGACCTGAGAGATAAATCCAGAAGCATTAGTACGAAATTCGGAAAGGGAATGAATGTCAGTATTGAGTGCAATTCTTTGCATAGTCTACCCCAAATCCTTATATTGTATTAAATTAAGTACAATTAAAGATACAATATTAAACAATAAAATGCAATTTCTATCCCATGGTGATTATCAATCGTTTTTCTTCTGAAAAACAATACCACAAACAATACCGACACAGTCAAATTCATGGTGAAGGCGGAATATTTACCGACGTAATCATGGTAATCGATTACCATCATGTGAGAATGAAAGTATTTCTCCGGATGAGACAAAAAATGTTGATCTGTTTCTTGTATATCTAAAGGAGAATAACCGCAAGCCGTGGCAAATTGAGCAAGCTGAAAGGGCTTGTTTGATCTACATACAGATTTTAAAACGGACAAATACAGATTGTAGATTGGAAGCGTACAACATAACTGAAAAACCGGTGAGATACAGTGCTGAAATGGTTGTGGAAAAGAGTGCGAAAGACTTCCAATAACCATGAAAAATGGGAAACACTTATTAAGCAAACCGAAAACACTCTCAAATACTATGGAGCATTATATCTACTGAGTGCAGCGGTTTGGGAAATATTGCAACTTCAAGGACACGGCTACTCTTCATGTGTCAGATGTACGAATGTATCTGGAATATCTTGCGGTAAATCGCAATGTGTCTGCCTCTCATCAAAACCAGGCTTTTAACGGGCTACTATTCTTTTTCCGTCATGTTTTGAATCTCCCATTGAAGGGCTTGGTTCAACCATAAGGGCAAAAGAGATAAAGACACTCCCCGAAATTCTCTCTTCTGAAGAGCTACAAAATCTTTTCAATGGATTAGAGGGTTCCTTCAAACTTATTGCTCAGCTTCTCTACGGTTGCGGTTTTCGGCTTGAGGAGGGAATGACTCTTAGAATAAAAGACCTCGATTTTTCTCGTAATATTATCATTCTGAAACAGGGTAAAGGAAAAAAGGATCGTTCTTTACCCTTACCTCAAGCACTATTGCCACAGTAAAAAGTCATATTCAGAATGTACGCTATATATATGATAAGGATATGAATAATGTGTCGTGTAATAGGGTCTTCTTACCGGAATCTTTGCAGACTAAAAGTAAAAAGTATGCAAGAGATTGGGGTTGGTACTGGTTGTTTCCTGCCCGGGAACTTACGTGGGTAAAAGAGATACGTTGTCACAAAAGATACCATATTCATGAGACCACGTTCCAGAGAGCACTTCAGGCAGCTGCTCAAAAAGCTCAAATTCCCAGACGTGTAAAATCACATATGCTTCGGTACACATTCAGTACCGATCTGCTTGCCTCTGGATACGATATTCGTCAGATCCAGGACTTACTTGGCCACACCGATGTCAGAACGACAATGATTTACACGCATGTTGTACGTCCTGATGCAAAGCCAATAAAGAGTCCACTGGATTTGATAAAAGAGGTTGAGGAGGAGGGTTGAGGTTGAGGAAAATGAGGATGAAGAAAGAATTGGAAGAAGATAAGTGAGGTTTGCAGGTAATTTTAATCGTGTAAACGATGTGTTGAGTAGAAGAATGATATATAGAATGAATAAAGCAAATGAAACCTGGTTTTTACTGTAAAACGGGAGGCGAACTACAGAAAAGAGAAATTGTGATCGAAAGTATATTAAAAATGGTAAATTGTCGTCTCAACCACCATTTTGGTGTTTGTAGTAAAATATTAAAGTGAAATGTGGTGCATCTGTGCAGTACATTTCCGGATTTTGCGTAATGTACAGGTAGGTACATGTCCTTATTGTACTGGCGGGGGTTACTCTTTACAATAAGGTTAATGGTACGGTTATTATCCGGATTGATCAGGCTCTGACAATAGAACAATCGTCTATTGAGTTTTTTATTGAGAGTTTTGAGAAGATCCTTGGGTTTGTGATACATAAGTTGTCTTAGTTTAACATAAGCTCAACAGTACTGTCAAGGGTTAAGCACATTCTACCCCATGCAGAAAAAGTTGCACCATATCACATTGTCTTACTATATTGATTAAAAGCCATACCGGATTCCAGCTATTCCGGGTATTGTCTACCTTATCATTATCGGATATCTGCATGAAAAACAATTTTGACGAAATAATAACCGTTTCCCTTAAAGAGCTTCAATCGGGGATTAAGAAAAACATACCGCTCGAAGCCGGGAAATTTTATTGTCTGGTTATTGATACGAATAAGAAGGCGGTGGACAGTGTTCTTATGGAAGATGCGCTGTTCAATTCAAATAGTGCGGTCCTTCTCCCCGCAAGACTTCCCGATGAAACAATCGGCATCCCTGAAAACCCTGCAATTGATGGACTCGATATGCTGGTCCATATAATTGATTACATAACACTCGAGCAGAATGCTAACCGTAAGCTGCTTATCACCGGACATACCGACCGTTCAGCTGAAAATGAGCACAATCGCGAACTCTCCCGGCTACGGGCAAACTCGCTGTACTACCTTTTGACTGGCAAGCGCCAGCTGTGGGTCGAGACAGTTGAACAGTGTAACTTTCCTAAGACTAATAGTCTAAAGGCACAGAAGCTTGGCTATCGGAATCAGGATATCAGGTGTGTTCTGAGCTGGATCAGCAGTGCCCAAAGTGGTTTCGGCTGGGATTGCGATCCGCACTCTCTGGGCCAGGAAGCTATCGGCGAAAACGATCGGGCTGCCATTAAGGAGTTCCGTGAGCAGTATGCAACATCGTTTGCCGAGAGTTCAGGGCTGTATACCACCAGCACACCACTCAAGGAGCCACCAGCAGATCACTGGGGCTGGCTGCATGAAAAAGAGCTTCCCGGATGGGGAGCGGTTTTCGATTTGTTTCAAGAGTATCTTATAAGGAATTTACGTGATCAATTTAACCACAAAGAGCAAAGCTGGCGTCCGAAGGTTCAAAATGCCCTCGACTGGAGTGTCGATGGTGCAACGTCAAACCCTGATGGTCCCTTTGTCGCTATCGGTTGTGGCGAGGAACGTCCACGCTCCGAAAAGAAGTCTTCCGATTCGGTATCAATAGATGAATCGGCACCATCTGATAAAAACGCGGGAGACCGTCGCGTGGAAGTTTTCTTTTTCACTCCCGCAGATCTTCCCGAAAAATACCCCTGCCATGAAAAGGCGTGCCTGAGGACGGTTTGTCAAAATATCTCGGCAACGGAGGAGTGTCCTTTACGAAACAACCTTTTTGTCAACACGATCTATTTTAACCAGCAGACCAGCACCGTCACCCTTTCACTCTTTCACGACTGGCACCCACTCACCAAAATTCCCTGCACCCTTTCCTACGAAACGGAAGATGGTACAAGTGGTACCGTAAGCAGCAACACCAGCAGCAAGGGAACCTTCTCGGCCCGTGTACCGGCACAGGTCAAAAAAGGAACCTTGAGTACCTCCTATCTCGTCAACGAAACGGGCACAACCCACACCATCAGCATCCCTGTCGTGTTTGGAGACCTTCCAGAAGCATCAGAAGAGGAAGGTGCTCTAAAGCGCCTTGCCATGCTTGGCTACTACTCCGATACGATCAGTCTTGCTGAAGCACAAAATGCGCCCCCGGCACCCGATGCACAAGTCATGGCGATCAGGCGGATGCAGGATACCCACTTTCTGGAAATTACTGGCACCTTTGATACTGCAACGATCGCAGCACTCGATGAGGAGTTTAAAAAGCCTGGTAGCCTGAAACTGCAGAACTGCAAGTCACAGATCATAGCGCCGGAGGAAGAAGATCCTGCAAACCCCGCTATCTCGAAAGCACCGGCATCGACGCAAAAACCGGTCCAGAAACGGGAAACGGTGTACTGTACTGTGGATGCTTCGGGATACTATGGTGTCAGCCGCAATTATTGTTCAGACCGTCTTTTGCACTTCGAGAAATCTATGTTGACCGACAGTACTGGTCAACCGAGTTTCTTTCAGGAAAATGCCGATGATACTCCCGCTGAGCTGGAAGAGAAAATTAAAAATTTACAGATCGATTTCAGAGCTGAAGTTAAAGATTTGTATGACGACAAACATCTTGATAAACTACTTCTGCGACTTCCCGAACTTCTTACGCCGGAAAAAGCGGGGCCAATATGCACACTGATTGATGAATTAATATCGATCATCGAAATCTATTTGTGTGATGATGACAATCTGGCAAAAATGGTCGAACCAAAAGCTATTATGTCAAATCTGTATTCGATCATTAATGATGTTGAAACTGAAACTTGTAACCTCGATTGGTCGATCAAACGTGGGCGAATCCGCCGATACAATCGCCGACTAAAGCACCATTTCAGAGCACTCACCGTACTGGCGAACGATACCATTCATGAACGCATCATCGGAGTCTGCTGTTATGAAGTGTATAATAAGAGAAAAAACAACCAGAAAATCGGTTTAATTGAAGACGAGGCGGCTATCCCGTCAATGCGTAACGGGTACTATCAGCATGTTATCTGGCTGGGCGTTGCGGGATACGCAGTGATCAACCATCATGACCGTGAGATCATGCTGATCGATCCATGGCCCTCTTACAGTGCCATTTACACCCTCTACGAAAACCTGTTTCCCGACAGAACCTTCGAGGGGCAGATAGCCACGGTACTCGATGATGATGATCACGACTTTGATTATTCCGGAGGTGACGGAGATACAATGATCATCCATCCATCTGCGGAATCAATCATGGATGCTACAACCACCGATGGTGACATTCGCGATGCGCAGAAGGGTTTGAAACGACTGGTTGCCTTTGCCAACTTTTTACGCCTTTCTGCAGCACAGGGGTACACCATAACCGGAATCCTTCTGACCCACATCCACTTCGATCATACACCTGATATCCCTTACCTGCTGGAATTATTGCATGCAGAAAATGATGGCGAATACACCAACCATATTGACCTTGTTTTTTCAGACAATCCGGGTTCACTTTTTCCCGGTTTGAAAGGAAATGGGATTCCTGCGGAGAAGTTGCCCCGATTGTATGCGGATTACGATACGATGTACTATCTTAAATCCCTCTACTTTGGTGAAAATGGGAATCATGATTTCGGTATGCTGTACTACAAGAATAATAATTCACAGCTGCGACAACTGCATAATCGTAAAAAACTTGATCAGTATGCAGATATCACTGGTAATGGAAATACTGTTGCATTCAACAACTGGAACAGTGCGACATGGGGATCAATCAAGCAGACGTACAGTTGCGACAGTCACTGGTACGAAATTAGATCGGCATCGGGTAACCGGTTATATTATGATGATTACATCAATGAACACTGGGAAACGTTTGTTGACGAAATTAACAGTGGCGCAACTGCTGGAAACAGTAGCGAGGTAAAAAAACAGGCACTACCGGGTACTGCAGCTTCAGAATTTCACGTTGGAAATTTCAAAATTTGTTCCTATGTCTGGGACCACCTCAATACCGGAAGCGTTCACGAAGGCGAGGACGGAAATGCCGGTGTCGGACAACGAATAACAGCATTCAACGTGCAGTATGCGCACGATCCATGCGCAAAGCGAACATTCTTTTCTGGTTCATCCGGAGGGATGGAGAGCGAATTTACCTTTCCAGCTCCTCCCGCAAACAATCCGGTCATTGAGACTGATCTTCTTGTTCAGGCGATCGCAGGCGAGACCTTTAACAATAAGGAGGAGTTTGATAGCAGCCCAATCACCTGGCTTGAAAACCTCTTTGATTTTCTACTTCCCAATAATGTCGAAGAGATGATTAAATGCTGGGAGTACACGATGGGTCATTTAAAAGTAAATGATGCTGTCATTGCAACACACTGGGAAGATTTTCCAACCGCAGTCGCCTACAAAAACATCATACGGCAATTCTCGAATTTTGGTATCATCCTGCAGAATATCACCATGATCAACGATCTTCTGCTCATGAATGATAAGCGTAAACTATGGAAGGACACCAATCTCCTCACCGATCGTCGCTTCTTTATCCTTGGAAGAATGGCAAACGGGGCGCAGCCGGCATCACCATCGGGCACAGCCTTCGAAAAATCTGACGATTTCGAATACGCCCTCCCCTACAACGCCTCCCGCCTGCTCAACCATCACTACAAACGCAGCTTTGGAGTGGAGATGAAAGGATGATGCAGATAGCCATTGATTAAGGGGTAATATTACATTCAAAAGCCTATGGGTGGAACGTCAGCTCCCATCTTGAGGACATCTGTATTCCCGGTAGCGGGGACATACACCAGAGGAGATGTGTTCAGTTGGATTGTCAAGAGGGTTGCGGGTTCTTCAATGCGTCTGCAATCGCACGAGTGCCCTTAACAGGATCATGTGAGGGCAGAGAAAAACAGTGTGCCCTGCACTTCAGTGCTGGATTCGGATAGCTTAAGAAAAACCGGCTATTAATTTTTGGAACCAAATTACGTAAAAGCGTTTTTTTTTATTAAATGGTTGTCCTTTACACTCCAGAAGGTGAGTGTTACTGGAAAAGATCTTTGAGTACAATACGAATAATTGTGCAGACCACTTGTAAGAAACGGCTAACGCTATTTACTGTAACTATTTTCAAGAGCTGCACATTTTGACATTGTATTTGGCGTGGTGCATTGATCACGAGTGAGGGACGAAATAGGGGAGACGATATGCGAATAGACGAGTATTCTCACACCAAGAATGCGAATAATGTATTGGTTTAACTTAAATCTTCCCTAAATCCGAATTTCTGATCCACCCGCTCACCCCATTGGGTAAACTGACAAGTGACCATTTCTCCTCAGTTTTGCGGATTCTGAACTTGATACCTTCGTGCGCAGTGAAAAGCACTTTTGATCCATCTGGTTCATTTTTAGCATCTGAGGAAGATGAGAGCAGAACCGCGAACGTTACGTTTTCTTTTTCGTAGATTTTCATTCCTGCACTTGTTCCGATTGCTACGGTAATAATCGAAAAGAGAATAGTTCCGTAAATCAGCCAGAGTTTTCCATTACTTTTAACAAAAAACAGTGCACTTGCAAAAATAGATATCAGAAGAAGTAATCCCAGGAAAATCCATATTTGGGTATTCAACGAAAAAAGATGATGCACCTGACTGAAGATCATTCCCATAAAACTCTGTTCCGGTTCAGGAATTCTGTCAACGATATTTGATTTGAGAAACCGGATATTGCTTTTGATATCTTCATCAAGAGGATCAAGCAGTGATGCTTTTTCGTAGTAAAGTCGTGCCAGACCAGGCTTTTTAAGACGATACCAGGAGTTACCACAATTAAAATAGACGGTACTTGATTCAAAGCCGGATTCAATAATTTTTTCGTAGTAATGAGCAGCACTGTCATATTTCTGTTCTGAATAAAAGGTGTTCGCTTTCTCAAACCACATGTTTACGGGTGCTGAGAATGCTCCTTTTACTATTAAAAGCCCGAAAAACAGAGCAAATAAAACATTTTTCATGCTGATTTTCTCTCCTTGATAGAATCTTTCTCAATTTTTGAGAGAAATACACCGGCCTTTTCGATGATAGTATTTCGAGATGCATCATTAAATGCCATTCCGCCAAAACGGTAACTGTCAAGCATCTCCATAAATGATGCAAGGTCGGTAATTGTATCCTGACTGTTTGTACGTGTCTGTAATTCTGCCTTGAGTTCATCAAGAGTACGGCCTGTAGCTGCAAAGCCGAATTTTTGAGAAATAAAATGTTCAAGAATTTCGGCTATTTTTCCAAGAAATTGAGGGGCCGGAAGTGATGTACCCTGCTTTTTAAGTTGCGCAAGTTTACGTTGAGCCAGTGATGAAGCTTTCTTCCGGGTATTTCTCTCTGCGTTAAGCTCTTTTCTTGATGCCTGCACACTGTAGAGAATTGAAAAAACGAACAATATGAAGGGTAGGGGCAGAATCACAATAAATACCGGGTTACGGTGCGGGTATCGAGACTGACTTTTGATTTTAACACCAGTTTTGATATATCGGATGTCCTGACCAACTTCACGAATCTCTTCCTGTGTCAGATAGCGGGTTTGCGGTTTTGTTCCCTCTTTTCCTGCAGTTACATTGATAGAGATTGGTTGTGACGATGTCGTCTTATATGTTCCGGATTCCGGATCAAAATAGTTATATTCAATTGGAGGGATTGTCAGTGTACCCTGCTGGCGCGGAATCAGAAGGTATTTATAATTTTGACGTGTAGAAATACCGGTGGCCTGATTAGTATCTGTAAATACCTGACGTTCCGGTTTGAATACCTCACACTCGTCAATTTTTGGAATGGTTAAATCTCCGATGCTTCCTGGACGGGTGTTACCTCGTAAGCCAATCTTTAATGTCACCGATTCCCCGGCAGGTGTTGTAGTCGGCGAAACCTCAGCAGTGAGATTGAACTTTCCAATGGAACCTGAATACCCCGATGGTGCAGGGACTGGCAACGATTTAACATCGACAGTTATTGCATTAGACATTGTTGTTTTGCCAACAGCTTCAACACCACCACCAAAAAAATCTGAACTGAAAAAATCATCAAAGAAAGGATCCATCCGACGGCGCCGATTCTGTTGCAATTCATTATATTCGACTGGTATGGATGGGATAATAATTTTACCGGTGTTAAGCGGTACCGCTGCATAATTAAGAAAGTAAACGGTGTATGCTTCACCATCGATCATTTCAGATTTCGAAGAAACCTGATTGGTGAATAGTCGCGTCAGAGCAAATGAACTTCCAAACGCCTCTTCGATCTTTGCAACTGCCGGAGAGAAACTATTACGTATGTCTACTGATGCTGCTGCTCGTTGAGCGAGTTTGAACGTAAGAATCAGCTGTTCACCAACATACATTGATTTTTTGCTCAATTGAAGCGTTGCTTTGACATCAACGTTTTTAACCTGTTCGCTGGAAACCGTAAACTGAATTGGTTCTGTCTGGTATTTTGTTCCACCCACATCAACTTCAAGTGAAGGGAATGAAAAGGAACCCGAACTTTTCGGAGTAATAACGTAGAGAAAATTAAAAATAATTTCGGTTTTCTGTGATGCCTGACCATTAACTATTTGAATAGAGGAGTTTGATGACTGTCGCTGATCTGTGCGAAGCACGGTGAACATTTCATTTGATGCAACAGCCGGGGCTGCGATCGAACCGGGATTTTTACCGGTAACCAGTTGTGCGGTAACCAACGCCTGTTCACCCATTGCGATCCGTGTGCGCTGGGTAGTTGCTGTGAAACGAACCTGTGCTGAAGCAATATTTGCGACAGCTACTGCTATGAAAAATGCCATTATACTTTTATTAATCAACTGAAATGCTCCTTTGCCCAGTCACAGACAGTTGAGATCACCATTTTGACATAAGATACTCTGGAAAAGTTATGGTCGGCTCCTTCAATCAGAAGGTATGTTGTATCTATGCCGGCTTTTTCTGCCATATTCTTATATTGTATAGATTCATTGACTGCGATTGACTGGTCCTGATCACCCTGTATCAGAAGTATTGTACCCTTAAATGTTGATGAACACATTGTTACCGGGTTGAATCCGCTTAACCCATCAAGAAATTTGAGACTCATCTCATGTGGCCCGTTTTCATATAAACCATCACTATTGGCACCAGCATCCAGAAGTTCTTTTCTTCGCTCGATAAGTCCTTCAGGATTTCCAACAGGGGAGAGTAGTATCAGACCGGTTGCTGTATAATCACCTGCGTGCATTGCAGCAATCATGCCACCAAAACTGTGACCTAATAAAATAATTTTTGATGGCGTGTATCGCTTCTGAAGTTCTTTTATAATAAAGTCAAGGTCCCGTTCCATTGATGCAACAGTCATATCCCGGAATAAACCATCACTTTCACCGGATCCGCTAAAATCGAACCGGAGGCAGGAAAACCCGATATCTCTCAGTGTACGGGCAATCTTAACAAAGAGATAACCAGGTCCCATTCTCTGTCCTGTAAATCCATGACAGAACACAACCCAGGGTGCACTCCTGTTGACAGAAAAGTGGAGTGAGCCCCTGATTTCCTGGTCACGATCGTTTTTCCACTGAAAAAATTCAAAATCGTTCATTATGCTGCTTTTACCAGTCCTGCTGCGGTTGCCGAATACGGGCTTTTTGTTTTGTCATAGGTTTGTTGAGCGTATCTGCATCATCAGCATACATTTCGATAATCCGTTTTGCTTCCTCTTTTTTAAGGTCCTGTTGTTCTTTCATTTCGGATTGCTGCATCTGTTGCTGTTGTTGCTCTTTCTGATCTTTCTGATCCTGATCACTCTGCTGATCCTGTTTCTGCTCATCCTTTTTCTGTTGATCTTTATTCTGATCCTGCTTATTCTGATCTTCTTTTTTATCCTGTTGTTGCTGTTGATCTTTCTGATCCTGTTTATTCTGATCGTTTTTATTCTGATCCTTCTGATCTTGTTTATTTTTATCGTCTTTGTTTTTCTGGTCTTTGTTCTGATCCTGCTGCTGTTTCTGTTGCTGCTCCAGTTTTTTCATTACCTGATGAGCCAGCTGAAGGTTCCATTTCGTATCAGTGTCTGATGGTCGTATCTCAAGTGATTTAACATAATGATCGTATGCTGATTTAAATTTTTCAAGAGCCTGCTGCGGCCCCTGCTGATACATCTGTGTACCTTCACGGAATAAAATATTTCCCAGATTGTAATGTGCATCTGCAAGCTGTTGCTTATTATCTGATGACAATGCAGCGTTATATGCTTCTTCAGCCTTATCAAACTCACCCAATTGATAATGAGCCGATCCTTTATTCATTTTGAGGCGGCTGTCTGATGGAGAAAGGAGGATTGCATCATCATACACTTTAAGTGCTTCCTTATATTCCTTATTTTTATAGAGATTATTACCTCTCTTATTTTTAGAATAGGTTTCATCACTGTAAGAATGTACAACTGTAATGGTGGTAATAAGGAGTAAAAGCTTTATTTGTGACATATTCATAGTATCATCCTTATTCGAAGCGACCTTTCCATTCTACTTTTGAACGCACTCTTTCGGGAATCGCGAATTCCAGAAGAATAAAAATTATCGCAATAAACAGGAATATCTGGTAACGCTCTTCATAAGTCGTCGTTTTCCCCATGCCCAGATCTTTCTTTTCCATAACAGAGATTTCATTCATGATGCGTGTGAGATCAAGATCGGTACCTGCATGGAAATATTTTCCTTTTCCCTCAAGTGCTATCTTTTCGAGCATAACAGGATTGAGTCTGGTCATGACAAGGTTTCCCGATTTGTCTTTTTTATAGACGATATTATTATTCCCTTTATTCATTGGAATGGGAACACCGCTTTCAGAGCCAACACCTACGGTATAGATGATAATACCTTCATCTGCGGCTTTTTTCGCAGCTTCAATGGCATCACCCTGGTGATCTTCACCATCAGAGATGAGAATCAGTACTTTATGCTTCTTCGTTTTGGAATTAAATGCTGATGTACACTGCTTTATAGCATCAGCCAGTGCTGTTCCCTGCAACTCAACCCATCCGGTGGAAACTGAATTTAAAAAAAGTTTTGCAGCACCATAGTCTAAAGTTAAAGGGCACTGAAGAAAGCTCTCACCGGCAAAAACGGCAAGACCTATACGGTCACCTCTGAGAAGATCAATAAGTTTACTGATTTCGTGCTTTGCTCTGTCGATGCGATTAGGGGCAATGTCTTCAGCGAGCATACTCTGGGATATGTCGAGTGCAACCATGATGTCGATTCCTTTACGCTCGATCATCTCCATTTTTACACCAAATCGTGGTCTGGCAAGTGCAATGACCAGAAATATAAAAAATACACAAAACAGAATCCACCGGGTAATCTGTCGTGATGAGTTGGCATTCGGTGTTAACTTTCCAATTATGGAGAGCGACGCAAAACGTCGGAGAGCTGCTTTTTTATTCTGGTAGACCCAGATAAAAAATGGTATAAAAACAAATAATAACAATAGTAAAAAAAGCATTTCAGGGTTTTTCATACTGTTTTATGGAATCCTTCTGAAACGTGTGTTTTGAAGTACCAACTCCAGGAGCAGTACCAGAAATCCGGCCAGTAGCCACGGATAAAACCGTTCTTCATACGATGTGTAGATAGTCGTCTTGATTTCGGTTTTTTCGAGTTTATCTATCTGATCGTAAATCTCTTTGAGCTTTTCAGAATTCTGTGCACGGAAATAGACACCACCGGTGGTACTGGCGATCTCCTTGAGCGTAGGTTCATCAAGATCTGATTGAATCATCTGGATTTGCTCTGATGTTGCTCCGGTAAATGGATTCTGTACGGTTACAGGCATAGGAATCTGACCTTCTTTACCAACGCCAATGGTGTAAACCTTTATACCGAACTCTTTGGCAGCTTTCGCAGCAGTAACAGGGGGAATTTCACCTGCATTGTTGGCTCCATCAGTGAGGAGAATTATAACTTTACTTTTTGCATTTGAGTCCTTGAGACGGTTTGCAGCGGTAGCTATCGCGGTTCCGATTGCGGTCTGAAAACTGAAATCTGTAAAGTTAATATCATCAATGAATGTATTGAGAACTGCATAATCAAGAGTAAGAGGGCATTTGGTAAAACTGCGTGCTGCAAATACGACAAGACCGATCCGGTCGTTTTGTCGTTTGGAAATAAACTCCTTGATACGCTGTTTTGCGACATTCAAACGGTTGTCAGGCTTGAAATCGAGTGCTTTCATACTGGCAGAAACGTCCATTACAAGGACAATATCAACGCCTTCAGTGGTAACCTCTTCATCACTGCGCCCTTCCTGTGGGCGGGCAAGTGCGACAAACAGTAGTCCGGTTCCAATAAGGCGGAGTATCAAAACACTGTGACGGGCTTTGACAAAAGGCGACTTCGGAAGTTTTAAAATCGATGAAAGATCGGAAAAACGTACCGTCGGACGGAACTTTTTCTCACGAACGATATACAGCCATACCATCGGTATCCATAGTATGAAAAGAAATAGAAACTGTGGATTCTTGAAATACATGCTATTTACCGACCTCGTTTTGAGTAACGGATGAACCTGTCGATGGCACCAGATCTGTTTGAACCGACTGTTGTTCATCTGATGGCATCGGTGATGTCTCCTGATTACTGTCAACAGTTTGCTGCAGTGGTCGCGTTGATTCCAGAAAGTTGGTCACTTCATCCGAAAAACGGTTGACCGTATCGGAATCGGGTATGATACGGGCAAATTTTACCGGATCGGTGGTTCTGAAAAACCACTCCAGGGATGCCTTGAGTTTTTTGTCAAGTCCTGATGCACCCGCCCATGCAATCATCTCTTCGGTTGTAAATTCTGAAGCATTCGTTGAAAACCTGCGTTCAATATACCTTTTATAGATTTCTGATAACTCAAACACATATTCCCTGATCAATCCTTTTTCCAGTAACCGTTTACCATGAAGAACGCCAAGTGCCATGATCGCTTCTTCATAAGGAGGAACCGGGGGAGGGACAATTTCCTTTTTCTTAAACTTGCTGGAAAAGTAAAGTGCAATTGTAAAAACTGCCGCCAGGGAAACAAGTAGTATCGTAATCCAGAGCCATATTTTTGGTGGATTTCCAGCAATCTGCTGAGGTTTGAGGTCTTTAATGTCAACAGTACTGTCTTTTGAGCCTGCAGGAGGCGCCTGTATGACCGATATAAATTGAATGGTATGTTGATCGGTGAAAACAGTATCTGTTGAGGCTTTCGATTGAATTAAAAAAGGCAGAGATGGAATTGTGCAGTTTTCGGGAACATAACATGCAAGAATGTAGTCGACGAAAACCGAATCATTCGATTCCTCAGGGTTGCGATTGATATTCCATTCTTTAACTGTTAAATTACCAAACAGTTTTTCAGGCTCCGGCGGAACACATTGGACATCTTTTGGCAGTTGCATCATTACGCGAAAATGGATTGGATCACCAAGTGTGAAACTGGTCCGATCAACCGAAGTCTTCACATCATATGAAAAGGCTGTTGTAATTAAACAACATAATAACAGCGCGATTTTAAATAATCGATGCATCGGCCCATCAACCATAAATTTCCCCGGCCATCATTAATAATAATTGGATTAGCCCCACAACAAAACCTAATACACCACCTAATATTTCGATCGCTTTAAGTTCTCGCGAGGCAATGGAATACACAATAGATTCGAGTTTAGATGGATCAAATTGTTCAATTTTCTTTTGAATGATCTCTCTGAAATCGATTTTGGATTCAACTTTTTCGAGAATTGAATCGATGACTCCAGGAATTTCATTCTGCAGCTCTTCCATAATAGTAGCAGATAATCGTGCGGTAATTTCTGGAGTAACAAACATGGCAATAAGTGGGTTGGCAGCGGTTTTAGCCTGGATAAACCCTTCAATCTTCTGCCTGATAACATCACTGGTGTGAATGCTGAAGTCTTCAGATTTAAGAACTTCTTTAATGTCCCTGTGGGAGATCAACTCTTTTTCGACTGTATGAGCAATCTTTATGGCCAGATCCTGCTTACGTTTAGGGATCAAACCCTGTATCCGCAAACCAAGAATACGAACCTCTTTTTTCGGTCGGAAAATCATCTTAACGGCAATAAAATTAGTTATCCACCCGATCAGAGCGGAGATAACCGGAATCAGAATCAAAATAGCTATCTTCATAGGGTATATATTACGCTTTTACGTTTAAAAAATTGTTAGAATTTCAAATCGAAATTGATTTTTAAATTCAGGATGGAAAAATACTAAATGAGCACCATATTATCACGATGAATAACTTCATCAAAGCTTTTATGTCCCAGTTTCTCCACAATTTGACTGGTTTTGCATCCAGCCAGTACCGAAATTTCATCTGATGAATAGTTCACAAGTCCATTTGCGATGGGTTGATTGTGTTCGTTGCATATTTGAACCATGTCGCCGGATTTGAACGCGCCATCGCATTTCTTGATTCCTGCCGGAAGAAGACTTTTACCCATTTTTAGAATAGCACGTTCAGCACCTGTATCAACCGTAATTTTTCCGGCACTTGAACCGCTGAACGCTATCCATCGTCGTAGAGATGACATCCGCCGTTTTGAAGGGAGGAAGAGTGTAGCGCAATGCTCATCAAGAATGACATCTCTGATCCGTTGATCATACCCATCACCAATAATTGCATAGATTCCAGCCCGGGTAACTATTTCTGCAGCTTTCAGTTTTGTCGACATTCCACCGACACTGATTTCCGTTTTTTTCTCGTTTGCCAGCTGATGTACCGAATTGGAGAATTGCGAAACTACTGGAATATGTTTCGCGGATGTATCGGTATGAGGATTTTTGTCGTATAAGCCGCCAACATCGGTAAGGTTAACAAAAACATCTGCTTGAGAAAGAAGTGCAATCTGTGCACCCAGAATATCATTATTGCCAAACCTGATCTCTTCAACGCCAACCGAATCGTTTTCATTAACTATTGGAATACACTTATTGTCGAGCAGCTGAAAAAAAGTGTTACGTAAATTAAGGTATCGTTTCTTACTTTTAAGGTCATCCCAGGTAAGTAAAACCTGACCAATAATAATCGAGTATTTTGAGAAATGATGGTCGTAGATCTGCATCAGTTTGTTCTGGCCGATTGCAGCACATGCCTGTTTTAGCGGTATGGTTGAAGGGCGTTTCTGAAGGTTGAGTTCGTTCATTCCATGCGCGATGGCACCTGAAGAAACTACTATGACTCTCATACCGAGGTTATGAAGAGCTGCAATATCTTCGACAAGACGATTCAACCGCTGGCGATACCCATCAGATGTAAGGATGCGACTTCCGATTTTAATGACAATTGTCTGTACTTTTTCAATTTCTTTTCTGAATACCAAGATGAGAACCCTTAACTGTTATCGTTGTTGACTTGTGAACTATCGTCCAGCCTGCTGGCATTTACGCTCAAGATCAAGAATGACGTTTTCCAGGTCGTGTGCTTTTCTTACAAGTGAATCACGGTATTCGTTACAGTTTCTGAGTGTTGCAGAAAGTGAATCCATTGCAGATTTTGTTTGCGCTTGCAAATGTTCCTGAATTAAACGGGAATCGGTTTGTCGCTGCTTGCTGACATCTTCCAGACGGGAAACATTGTTCACATAATCTTTTTTGAATGATTGTAATACCACAAGTACACGAATCCAGGAGTTTACCTGATCGATACGGAAATCATCGGGATACAGTGATGAAAAGAGTTTAAATTCCCGCAATGCGGCTTCCCAGTTAGCAAACGGATTTTCATAGTAAACGTTGATAAAACCAAGATTGTATTGAGCTTTTTTGGCCACTGATGGGCTTGGCTTCATGTCTCTGATTTTCATGTACTTTATTTTTGCAAGTTCGTAATTACCATCACGAAACAATGAATCAGCTTCGAAGAGCAGGTGCTTTTCAAAGGTGCTGAATTTATCCGCTGCACAGCCATAAAGTATTGCTATAAGTGATACAATGACAAATAAAAGAGATTTTTTATAATTCATATTAGTACGGTGTTCGGATCAGGTTGATGATTTGTCCAGATTGATCATCTGCTCGCCACTTGAGGTGTAATCTTCGACAACTGGATTTTTAATTTCACGTAATTTTCTGGTTACTTTCGAGATTCGCTCTGTTTCTTCGAGTATTGTCTGTACACGTTCTCGCATCTCCTGAGGGTACCCCTCCATAATCATCTCGAGGAATTGTGCATTTCCGCTTATTATCATTAGCGGATTATTGATTTCATGATTTACAGACGCAACAACTTCTCCAATCGCTGCCATCCTCTGAAGTTGTATGAGCCGTTCTTCCTTGTTTTTCAGATCAATAGACATATCAAAAAACGCCGTAGCAAGATCTCCGATTTCATCGGAGGGATAACCATGCGGATTGACATTGTAATCGCCACGCCCGATTGTACTCGCGGCATCTTTAAGACGTCTGAGTGCGTTGGTAATATACCGGGAAAAGAAAAGAGCAAAAAATATGGCAAATATTGTTATTCCGGCAATAATACCAATAGTTAATTGTTTGATTTTACTGACCCGTACTTCAACCTCTCTCAATTTTGCGTTAGTCTGTCGATCATTAAATTGTTCTGACGAGTCCAGGTACATTGAGAGGTGGTAATCTGATTGATCGAGAATATCCCGGCTTGGTTTTATCTGTTTGTCCGGACGGTTTGACGACTTGGCAATCACAATACTATTGAATGTCTCTGCATAGATATTGTTATACTTCACTAAATTGGTAACATAATTTTGAATTGTAGCAATGCTTTCTGATGACGAAATATCGGTACCACTGGATATAACCGAATCGAGTTTTGCAATAGTATCCAGTTTATAGCTGATTGTATCAAGAAGTGAAACAATCTTGCTGTTTATCTCCCGGAAATTGGTAACAGATTCAGCTCTTCCAAGACGATCATAGCTCAGAACACTGGGAACCTGAACCCGGTGAAGTGTTCGGAGACGTAAAAGGTCATTTTTGATATCGTGATGTTTTTTAAGAATCTGTGTAATTGAACTGACATTATCAATCTTTGAAATAATCACGAAAAAGAAGACATTCGAAAATATCACTATTAGGAAGCCGAGAAAAAGTTTCTGTGCTATCGATAATCGCATAATTTGCTTAAAGGTTAAATCCCCAAAATTGAACGTTTTAACTATTCAATTAATTCTACCCATTCATCCAAGTATCAGCAATATAATTTTAGAAATCATAGCCTGCGGAGAAATAAAGCTGACCTTCAGAAGAAATTCCATAATTTTCATACGTTCGTAACAGATGGCCATAAAACAACCGTAACGGTCCAACAAGAGTTTGATATGAAATTCCAACACCTATACCGATTGGTGAGTTATTCATTATCACTTTTGCAATCTGGTGGGTATCATACTGTCGTGAATCCCAGACCATACCCATATCAGATAAAAGATGAATATAAATGTTCTTTTTCAGTGAAAGTCGATAATCAAGATGGGCCAGAATCATGCAATCACCCGACACTGCTCTTGGTTTAAGACCTATAAATGGAATATAATTGTAAACACTTGTGTTTTGGTAACGTTCTGTTGGAATTACACCACCTAAATACACGCGTTCTACTTCAGGAAGATCATCGCTGGCCCAGCAAAGCCGCAATTGCGGAAAAAATGTATGTTGTTTTTTCAGAGTGAGATATTTTCCTATACTGGATTGAATTTTAGTAAAAGTACCGTTCACTCCACGATTATTTATATCTGAAGTGATAAAAACCGTGTGCTCTAATCCCGATGTAGGAAACAGTTCTTTATCAATCGTATCTATTGTCAGACGGAGCATAAGGCAGGGGAGCGTTCTGTTAAACATTATCCCAAGTGCATCCTTAACGGTATTGAGGTCTGATTGCTGAATTTTATATCGTTCTAAACGGAAGCCGCCACTGAGTTGGATAGATTTTCCAAGTAGCGTTCCCACAGAGGTAGATAATCCTGTTTTTCTCAAAATCCGTTCACTGATTCTGATTGTATCGGGAATTGAATCAAAACCGCTTGGGTAGATCTCCCGCTGGTAGACACGCTCCTTTGAAATATAAGCCTGAACATCAAGCATATTCGCAATATTTGTTGAGAACAGGTGATTGCCCTGTAGTTCAAAAACATATCGTTCCCGTCTGAGACCGTACTGAAGATGTGTCGAAGCACAAATACCAAGGCCAAAAAGATTTTCATAAGCCGGTTCGATGTAACCTTCTCCAAGCAGGGATTCATCAAAACGTAACCCCATTCTGGTTCTCAGATATTTCTTTTCTTCAACAATAATTGTTATGGTTTGTGAACTATCAAACTGAATATTAACATTTTGAAAAAGACCAGTTGAATAAAGCGAATTAAGGCTTTTGGTCAGACATTTATATTCTAATGTATCGTTTACCGACAAACCGGAAGCTGTTGTGATAATACGTGCCGAAGTCCGTTCATTACCTTGAATCTGGATTTTTTTGATGACAGCTGGTTTAATTATTCTGTCCTGAATTCCGGTCGAATCAATTATTTTATAGACTTTTGAAAAGGTATATTTCTTATGTAGATCTATAACTGAATTGTCTGGTACAGCAGATCTTGCATCATTGATTCCTGCCGGAGTAGTCTCTTTAGTGATTTGTCTGGAAAAAGACATCTTTGGACTGGTGTCGATTTGCGGTTCTGTTAAATGGAGTTCCTCAATTTTCTCTTTAATATTTTTGATGTGTCGTTCTGTTTCTGCGTAGGCAATTGTGACCATCGAGTCAATTTTTCGAAAGTCAGTATTGGAAAATGATGATAGATCCGGGGACAGAAGTATGTCACTCTTATGCCTCTCGATCTCTTTCTGACGAGTAACACCAATTGCGATAATCTGATCTACCAGCTTAACCGGGTTTTCCAGATCTTTTTTCTTCCACAGAGGTGAAGTAACATCTGAAACAATGATGAGACCGGCCCCTTCAGCAATAGCCGTTTCAACAGGGATATTAGCGCTGATGCCTCCATCGATCAGTACCATTTCATTGTAGCTAACCGGTGCATAGGCTAATGGTACAGAGCATGATGCTCGAATTGCAGTAACCAGGTTACCTTTAGAAAAAACTACTTTTTGCCCGGAAAGCAGGTCTGTGGCAATTATTCGCAGAGGGATTGGCAGGTTATCAAAATTCATTGATGCTTTATACTGGGGGAGTGCCAGCAGTGGTGTGAGCATGGTATAAAATGCTTGACCAAAGGATATTGAACTGGGTAATATCGGGGTCAGATCATAATCGAAACGCAGTTCAAAAAGAGAGTGTTCACTGGATGCTTTTTGGTTAACAAATCGCTTTTTTCTTGTTGATGAGTTGCTGTAAATCAGATCCCAGTCGTTATTTCGGGCCATTGAGAGTATGCTGTCTGGTGTATATCCTGATGCATACAATGCACCGATTATTGCTCCCATACTGGTTCCAACGATAAGGTCTGGTCTGACTCCGTTCTCTTCAAGCGCTTTAATGACACCAATCTGAGCGAGACCGCGAGCACCTCCTCCACTTAAAACCAAAGCTAATTTCTGACTGTGAAGGATCTCTGGTATTCTTAGCGTATCTGCAGCACCTGGGATTGATAGCAATACGAAAACTGCCACTACACTTAAAAAGTGCAATATACCCCGGGAATCACCATGTTTCGCCGTTCTGTTCAACGTGGAAACCTATGAGGTTAGCGATTAAAATTCTTATAAATTTGAATTGAACAATTTTAAAATACTTTTCGCCTCTGAAGGTTGTCACGGACTTGAACTTAATCAGTTATCTTACATATTTTTAACCTGAATGGAGTTAAGAGTAGTGTTTGCAGAAATTTTTCATCGTGTAATTAAAATATTGATCCTGTTCGCTGGATTTTGCTGTATTTGTATAGAAGCTGAAGCAGCTTATCTGGATGAGACTGTATCGCAGAACAATATATTGTTTAATAACACAGCCGCTCAACTGGATTCGGGGAATACTATTACGCGGGGATATTTCAACTTCGGGCATCAATTAGGGTACATGTATGCAAAATTTGACAGCGCTTATTTCAATCCAGAAGGAAGTTTTTCATTTTTAACCGGCTTTGTCGCTTATTACACACCCGACATGCCGCTTGTACAAAATCCTGAATGGAAAAAACGCACAATTCTTATGATTCCGCTTGGGATAGAATACACTCCATGCAAAGTGTTGTCGCTTCAATTTGACATTACCGATCTTTTTATTGAATTTCCCTACAAAAATTATGAGAATATGGGGGGAAAATCTCCTCGTGTCAGAACAAAAATTTTATTACTCAGGGAGAGAAAAATTGCCCCTGCAATCGCCCTTACTCTGGGCGTTAAATGGTCAAGTGCGAAACCCTATACGATGTGGCACGGAAAGCATAACTACTATGAAAGCAATGGGTTAGCTGGTGCGGGAACCGGAGTTGCCGATTATACCATTCTTTTTACACTTTCAAAAAGAATTTTTCCCGAATTGACAGTCCACAGCCGTATCGGATTGATTCCGGTCGGGAGTCCTATGGGTATAGGTCGTCAAGCAGACGAAATCCCCTATGGCCTTTCGGTTGAATATGCAACACTAAGATGGTTGAACGTAAAAGCTGAGATTGCAGGGATGTACAACGGATTGCCGGCAACACACCTTGCTCATTATTCTGTGTTCAGACTTCTTTTGAATGCTCAAATAAAAAACAGCTCCTTTTCACTCAACCTCGAAAAAGGGTTGACATCCTGTTCAGATCAATGGGTTGCGGGAGTGTACTGGGGAATTGTTCACACAAAAAAAACTTCCGGTATAAACAGGTGATAATGTTGTGTTTACTACTGCAAGAAGGATTTTTAGTCTGTCAAAAACAACTCTCCTGCTACTTCTTTTTCACTCATTAATCTATCCTGCCAGACATGTAACACTTCCAGCAGATGAGTTCGAGGCTGCTTCCATGCTAGGGCATCATGAAATAGATTCCTCGTTATGGGAAATAATTGAGCCATTTTACCAGCAGCCAATCTCAGTACCATACGGGGAATCCGGTATTCTCATGCAGCTGTTTCCCGAACTTGGTCTGAATATTCCTGTAAGTGAAGAGTCACTTGCCCGTTACAGTCCCTGGGACCAAAAAATGATTACGCAGTTTTTCAAAGATTATCCGGAATTGGTTTTTTACAAACCTATACTGGATTTTTCAATGCATGTTCCTGTCAAATCCGGTAGAGTATGCGTATCTGTTGATCGAAACGGTTCAACAGAACGTACTTCTCAGCGGTTACAGTTTTCCCTGGAACCGGTTAAATGGCTGACTGCGGATGGACGGGCTGAATTTACAGACTATTATGCACGATGGAAAAATCGCAAATTTACTATATTACCTCAAAAGTGGTTGTCGGTAACAATCGGGAACAATGCACCAATGGCTGACAAACACCGTATGGTGAGCGGCAGGTTTGGAAACCGCAATCCGGAGATAAATGATATTGCTGACAATTGGCTCTATGGAGAAAAAAGGGGTTGGAATACCATTATGATGAATGTTTCATCTGAAAATGTTCTTGATGGATTGGTGGTTCAGCCGTTTTTGCATAAAAGATTATCAGAAAGTGTTGCAGGTATTTCATCAGCTATCTCTATAAACAAGTACATGGAGAGCGAATTTGATCTGATTGGTATGGACTTTAAGGAGGTTGCAGATACACTTTTTTATGGGGTCCTGTCCACTCGTATTAATTGTTCCGGCTGGAAGACCGAACTTACAGTTGCAACATCATTAAAGCACACTCCGACTGTTCCGGTCCGGCTTGATCTTGACTATATCAGGGAAACGGATGAATTTATGTTTGAATGCATATATTTTCCAGAGGGGTTCAGTGGGGTGGGAAGCAGAGCTCTGGTTGATCTCGCAGGGGAGAATGATATTCCCGATCAACTGACTGAAAATTACTTTTCTTATGACTTTACCTGGAAACATCAAATTGTTGATGATATCACTGTAAGGCCATCTCTGATAATGAAAATGTCAGATATGCATTTATGGTATCTTAACCCTGGATTGATTTTTTCGGTTGAAAAGGAGTTATACAGGTTGCTGTTTGGATATCAGCGGTTCGAACCTCTTTCGGCAGGATCGATCCGTACAAAAGACGACATCAGTATCGACTGTTCTGTTCAACCTTCGAAAAGAGTAGATCTGCAGGTTGATCTGTGCACTCGTACTTTTGTTAACCACAGCTGGTACTTCTCATCATCAATTGAACCAACATTGAAAATCCTTCCTGAAATGAAGATATCTCCGGGAATAGCATATAAAAAGTATAGCGACAGGTCAGGTAATCTTGCTCTGTTTTTAACGAACACTTTATATTTGTTTAAATCAATTTATTCTGATGTGTCGATTGAAAAGTATATTTCATTCAAAAATAAAAAAGGACATTTATCAGCGCATGCGAAAATGTGGTTTGTATTTTAAGCTTACTGGCTTGATATTACTTTTGCACCTTATTTTCTGTAATCCTGTTCCAGATGAAATTAAGGAGTTTCGGTTCAGCGTGATAAATGTTGGACAGGGATTATCGCAAATTGGTGAATATCAGGGAAATGCTGTTGTGTGGGATATGGGTACGGAATATGGTGCTGAGGAATGGATGAAGGTGTATAAGAAAGCCGGAATGCCATATATTAATGAAATAGTCCTGTCTCATGGCGATCTTGATCACACTGGAGGACTTCGTACGATTACTCCTGATATCAATTGGTCTGGAATGATTTGTCTTAATTATTATGAAGATACATCAGTTGTTAAAAATAGATGTTCCGGGTGGACCAAGCCAATCTATTTCAGGAGGCTCATTCAGGATGATACCTTATTGTTAGGTGAGGACGTAAAAATCCACTGTTTATGGCCTCCGGAACAGGTGGTTAAAACGGGAGAACTGTTTGAACCGAATAAAGTTTCACTTGTATTTCAGGTCAGTCACGGTTCATCAACCGCACTCATTACTTCTGATATAGATTCTTCAGCCTGTGAGGAGATCTTTTCCCGATATGGAGCTAAAATTAAGTCAGATATATTTGTAGTTCCACATCACGGAAGTATATATTCATATAATTATAGTTTTTTTAGCTCGGTTCGACCAAATTGTGCAATAGTATCTTATGGCCAGAATAATTACGGACATCCATCCCCACAGGTAATATCATTGCTATTTTCTATGAATTGTCGTGTGGAATTTACGGCCGAAGGTGGTTCGTTTTTATTTAACAGTAATGGCTTTTACTGGACACAATCCTGGTAACACTGGCATTCGTTTGAAAATTATGGTATTTTATCAATTTACATCAAGGTGGAAAGTGCGGGTAGTAACAATGGTAAGAGTCGGGGTTGGTTTTCTCATCGTAATCATGACAGGAACAGCTTTTTCTGATATTGCGGTTACAAGTAAAGCTCGTAAGTCATTACAGATCACCGTTTACCGTGATTTTGGCATAGTACAGGATATACGCAATGTCAGTTTGTTAAAAGGGTCGAACCGTATCCGGTTTGAAGAAGTTGCCACAGGCATTCAGGAATCTTCAGCTGAAATTTCCTGGACTGGTCCTGAGAAATTAACAGTTTTAGGTCAAGCCTACGAATTTGACCTGATTAGTCCCACCAAATTGATGGAAAAATTTGTTGGTAAGGAACTGGAAATTGTTCCATCTAATTCGAAAGACTCTTTACCAAGAACCGCAGAGCTTCTCAGTATTAATGGTCAGGAACCAGTTTTTCGATTGGGCACTCAGATAACATTTGGGCAGGTTGGAAGGATACTTTTTCCCTATGTCCCTGATAACCTGTATACAAAACCGACCCTGATCTGGGATGTCGAGTCGCAGGAACGCCAGGACATAGAGGTAACCACTGAGTATACGACCGAAGGTATTGCCTGGAAAGCATTGTATTCAATGGATTTAAATACTAAAGACAGTACTGCGCAGTTCAGTGGTTCGATTCTTCTCGATAATAATTCGGGTGTTAATTGTAAGGATGCTTTCATCACTTTTGTGACCGGAAATGTGCATAGAATAAAGAGAGAGGATGAAATAGCTGATTGCAGTGGGAAAAAATATGGTGATTTTTATTTTTATACAATAAACCGCCCGGTAACAGTACCTGATAATCAGCAAAAACAACTTGAATGGATTCCAGATACAAAGATAAAATTTCAACCGCGGATTACAGTTGCTTTTGCTGATACAGAATCTGTTTCCTCGGGAGCGGTGTGGAGTTCCGCCCATGTTGAGAATTCGCAAGCGAACTCGCTGGGACTACCATTTCCGGGTGGGGTTGTGAAAGTCGCTAAGAGAGATTCACAAGGTAAAAAGTGGTTTATCGGTGATGATTATATGGAAGATGTAAAAACGAACTCCTCATTTGATATCAATATCAATACAATATCAGATGTTTCAGCTGTTCGAAAAAAAGTTGTAGAGCAGGCTAAGGGTATTAATTATACAATAGAAGTAAGAAACCGTAAAAACAAGAGTTATCAGGTGAAGGTCAGGGATTATTCCTGTTCAGGAAAGACTATTTCATCAAATAATAAATATTCGATTAAAAATGCTTATATTGAATGGGATGTGGGGCTGGAACCGAACGGAACTGCGAAAATTCAGTATAGTATCATGAAATAAAACGAAATCAGATCAACATGAGTTTTGAAACACAAAAAAATTTTCTTGGTAGAACACAGACAATCAAAATGGCTGAGATCCAGTCGGAAAAGTGGTTGTCATGGGTAAGAATATTTTTTGCAGCTTTTTATTCTTTCATCGCTGTTTTTGGAATACTGCTTGGACAGACCTCAGTCACTGCATTTCTGATTCAGGTGAGCGCTGTACTGGGACTTATAGCGTACAGCAGTTATTACCTTTATAATCACAATATAAAATCAATGCAGGGAACATTTCTTTATATTTTGATTTTTCTGGATGTTACTGTTATCACCTTAATAATCTGGTCTTATTTTGTAAATAACAGAGAACCTTATTTTATTACTAGCGCTGTATATGGCGCCTATTTTATAGCAATAATTTTCACTGCTCTTCATCACAAAACAAGTCTTTCTTTATATTGTGGTGTCTTATCGGTTGTCGGCTATTCTCTCCTGTATTTGATTTTCATGCGGGACCAGACATTGCCTTCAGGAATGATCAACGATTACATTTTGAGGGTGTTCATTCTGATGGCGGTTGCAGGATTGGGAAGCATTGTATCCAGAAATAATTCACGTACAATTCAGCAGGTTATTTCATCAGAGATACGCTATCATAATCTTGTTCACCGGCTCTCGGAAATGCTATTTACATTAGATTCGCACGGTAATTTTCTATGGTCCAATATGGCTAGTCATACGATCCTTGGGGTTCCTGCGAAAGTTCTTACCGGAAGAAGTCTGAAAAGTTTCCTGGTGAATCCTGAACTGCTCAGATTTGATAAGAACGGTATAAAAGGCACCTTTGAAATATACGATTTCACCGGGAACAGGAAATTTGTTGACTGTGTGATTCAGTCGGTTGAAGATGCCGGAGGTAGTGCTGCATTTGAAGGGTTTATCTCCGATGTAACCGATAGAGAGCTTGCGATTTCACAGCGTGAAGAGATGGTCAATCGATTGTTCCAATATCAGAAAATGGAGTCTCTTGGAACGCTTGCAAGCGGAATGGCACACGATTTTAACAATATTCTGCAAACCGTTAATGATACGATCAGCATGATACAAAGAGAGTCTGAAGAGGAGACGACCAAAAAACGGGTCAAACTTATCAAGGAGACTATGGCTGATGCACAGTTCCTGATTTCTGAACTTTTTGCTCTGGGGCGCAAGAAACCGCTTGATTACCGAACCGTAAATTTAACAGAATTTCTCGAAACAATAACACCGCAGTTTAACACCTTTTTAGGCCCGAATTTTTCGTTTATTCTTGAAGTGGCCGAAGCACCGATCTGGGTGCAGGCTGATCCAGATTACTTGAAGCGTGTTTTTCAAAATCTTATTGGTAACTCCCGTGATGCAATGCCTGAGGGAGGAGCTATAACCATTTCCGCAACTTCTTCTACTGAGGATTCCAAAAATAACATAGTTATTATCAGAGTAAGCGATACAGGTACAGGGATTCCACAGGAACTAACAGAAAAGATTTTTGATCCTTTCTTTACAACAAAAAAACCGGGAAAAGGAACCGGTCTCGGCCTTGCTCTTGTCAGGAGAATCGTTTTACTTCACAACGGCTCTATTATAGTCGAAAAAACCGGGTATGAGGGAACTACGTTCAGGATAGAACTTCCTTTAAGTGAACATGAAAATGTCGAGAGTGATACTAAAGCAATGCTGATGAGCAGAATTTATACATCGGTGATGCTGCTTGATGATGATCCAAAAATCAGGGAAGTACTGAAGATTTTCCTCAAAGAATTTAAATATTCGGTTATTGAAGCATCCAATAGTGAGGAATCGATTCAAAGGCTTAAAGCTAACCTTGATGCTGTAACGATTCTTATCATGGACTGGAAAATCGGTAATGAAAACCCGCATTCTATTATTAATAATCTAAGAACCATTAAAAATGATCTTGTGGTCATCGTTGTTTCCGGGTATTCACCTCAACAATCAAGTATCGAAAAAATGCGGATTCAGCGATGGTTTACAAAACCGTACGATAAAAACCGGCTTGATATCGAGATACAGAAAATTCTTCACAAAATGCAGACTTCAGGTATGGCATAGACTTGTCTCATTAATATCAACATCCGTTTGATACACGGTTATATCAAAGTGCATATGCTGAATAATGTTTGAAAATAACTATAGCAATTTATATAAAATATGGAGTTCGTATGGAAAAAAAGTCGGGTAACAGAGTAGTTTTGTACATTTTACTTGGCATTATCGTTCTTGTGGGAATTGGAGTAGGGACACTTGCATTAATGTTTCCACCTCAGAAAATCAAAGCCATGGTGCTGCCACAGGTTGGAAAGGCTCTGGGAAGGAATGTGGAGGTTGAACGTGCGGGTATAAGTATCTACCCTGTGATTGGCGTTTCACTGACAGGTTTGAAAATAGACAACACTCTCAGGGAAGGATTTTCCGATACCGCATTTGTCAAAGTTGATAAATTTCTGATTCAGATCTCTTTTATCTCCCTATTAAAAGGTAAACCCGAGGTAAGCAGAATTATTCTTAAAAAACCTTTTATTCTGGTCGAAACAGATATATCAGGCAGTTTCAATTACAGTGATCTGGCAGTACTGAAAACAGATTCGACGGTAAAAAAAGAGGAAAAGAAAAGTGGTGGGATACCCATGTTACCAGTACCCGTATCAATGAAAAGTTTTGTGATCGAACACGGAGCGGTACAATATATAGATCGTAAAGGGAAACAGGAGTTTCTGGTAGGAAATATTGATCAGAAGATCGCTTTTTCGATTGATAAGCAGCTTAAAGATATATCTACTTCGGGAAGTCTTGTGCTCAGTGGAGTGTCGGTAAAAGACAAGAGTATCAGTAAGCCTCTTACGAATCTTACTATCACTCTGACTCACGATATTGCAGCAGATCTTGTTGGTGGTGTTGCTCAGGTAAAACAGCTTCGGTTATCTTTTCAGAAACTGTTTCTCAACTGTACAGGAACGATCTCTGATCTCACCGGCAATCCTGAATATAATCTGAATATTGTTTCTGATCCTGTTGAACTGAAAGACCTGCTTGCCGAAATTCCACTCGAACTTGCTCCGGATCTTGCAAAAATAGCTGCATCAGGAATTCTCGATCTAAAACTTGCAATAAATGGCCGCTTTGATAACAGTAAACACCTTCCGGTGCAGGGCTCTCTAGTAGTTAAGGACGGTGTGATTAAATATACTGATCTTCCAAAATCAATAAATTCGTTCAACACCTCGATCTTGTTCAATGATTCACTTGTTAATATCGAACAGCTTCGGTGTAAACTTGGTGAAAATCCCATTGCATTGCGTGCAATGCTATCAAATTTCAGCAAACCACTTCTGGATCTTGATCTGAAAGCACGGGTAAACCTCGATGATCTTAAGGATATGATGGTGCTGCCACAGGGAGCTTCCGTATCAGGACTTGTAAATGCTGACATTGCAGCGCATGGCTATATCGATCCTGCAGATCCCACAAAAATTGATGTTAAGGGAACAACTGTACTTGAAAATGTTTCGGTACTCTGGCCTCCGATTGTAAAACCTGCGGTGATCAATGGACTTTTCACGCTCTCTTCAAAAGCGATTGGTGAGAATATGTCGGTGACCATCGGTAATTCATCACTGAAAATGAGTGCATCTATAAGTAATTATTTATCATTGCTGCTTCCGGATTCTACCAAAAAACATCCAAGACCGGTTGCTGATTTTGCATTGACTTCGCCAATGTTGAATGTTGATGAATTCATGCCTCCATCAAAGGAACCTCAGAAAGCTGCAGAGAATTCAAAACCTGCTCAACCTGTACCGTTAATCGCACCGTTGCCTGGTGTTGATATGACAGGGAAAATCAGTGCTGCAAAATTAATTTACACTGGCATTCAGATGGATAATCTGCAGCTGCTTCTCAGAGTGATCAATGATATTGCTGATGTAGATATAAAAACAGGATTTTCTAAAGGCACCATCGCAGAGCAGATCCATGCTGATCTCAGGAATGTTCAGGATATATCATTTACAAATAATTTAAAGATCCACAGGGTTGAAGTTGCAGAACTGATTGGTAAGTTTGGCAATTTCATTCAACCAACAACTCCGTTGAACCGCGAATTGATCAATCTTGAAAAGAGTCTTTCAGGATCATTGAACCTGACCAGCAGTATGAGTGGCCATGGCGGCACATCAGATGAGATTACCCGGACACTTAACGGTTTGATTGATGTCAACATTGCTGATGGGCGCATTTCAAACTCACTGATAATGAAGCGTCTTACAGGGGTTATAGAAAAGTTTACCAACGTTGATGATATCACATTCCGTGATCTGAAAGCTAAATTACAGATTGAAAATCAGAGGGTTACCTTTAAGCAATGCAACATCACTGCCGGAGAGATGGGGGATTGGGACATTCTGGGTGATGTTGGATTTGATGCATCACTTGCAATGAAAATCAATACCCGCCTATCCAAAACCATCTCGCAGAAGGCTCTTCAGGTGCAGAATGCCGGAAAAAATGCTCTGAAAGGATTACTTGGTACAAATCTTGGAGCAATTGGAAATAGCCTTATCAATAATACCGGAATACCCTCGGATAGAGAGGGGCGGATTACACTCAGGCTTGGGCTGGGAGGGAGCGCTACAGATCCCAAGCCGCAATTCCTTGGTTTTGGTGAGGGAAGTAGTTCTAATGGGTCAACATCTCCGCAGGCTCAGATAAAAGATAAAGCAAAGGAAATGATCGATCAGAAAAAGGCAGAACTCGAGAGAAAACTTCAGGAAGAACGGAAAAATGCTGAAGCACTTGCGCAGCAGAAGCTTGAGGAAGAGCGCAGAAATGCTGAGGCGCTGGTGAAGAAAAAACTTGAAGAGCAGAAACTTGCCGATGAAGCAAATAAGGTGATTCAGAACGAAAATGTGAAAAAGCAGAGTGAGGATCTGAAGAAAAAGGCTGGTTCTGCCTTGAAAAAGTTATTTTAGAATACCTTAAAAGTGAAATATTTTTTTGGATTATCTTTAATATCCTTAATCAATTTGTCGATTGAAGTTGCAGTCGAGTGATAACTGCTAATGGTTTTTCGTAATGAATCGACAAGGTCCGTTTCTGTGAAAAGTGCTGCAGCAAGGCTGCCATTATCCATACCGGCATCTATATTTCCAAAGGTACTGCGGATAGTGGTGGTCATCTCCTGAAGCTCTTCTATTGTGTTGTTCAAATTTACATATAATAAGCTGTCTTTGATTATATGTTGCAACGTGCCTTTGGAATAACGTATCTGATCGGTAATCTGTTTAACGGAATTAGCTGCTGCACTGAAATTATCATAAAGAGATGTGTTACCGATCAGTTTCCCAAATGATCCGCTGCTGTCGTTGATCGCATCGATTAAAACTGTAAGACTTTCGACTAATTTTTCAAATTGTTGTAATGTTGAAGTCGATGAATTTATCACTTCATTGATACTTTTGCTTTTCATCCCACAGATGGTATCCTGTTCAGCCAGTTGTTCATCAGATGTTCCCGGGAATATTTCTACAAATTTATCACCCATTATTCCCATCGCTTTGATCTCAGCTGTTGCATTACTTCTGAGGTGTTTAAATGTCGCCTTTTTTAATGACATTTTAATTAGTGCGCCATCACTGGTAAAATGAATTGATTGTACATCCCCGCTTTCCAACCCGAAGAGCCAGACTATTGCACCGGGACGTAATCCTTCAACATTTGTAAATCTGGCATAGATTGAATTTTTCTGTTCAAACAGGCCCGTTAATGCGCCGGTAAATAACACTGTAATAAGTAGAATTGCCAGTGCCAGTGTTATTACTATTCCAGCCTTGACACCCGACCAGGTTAATTTTCTATTGATTTCGTACATAGGGCTCAATCTCTGTTTAATCCATCAAGAAATACTTTTAGATCCGATACATCGGAACGCAGGAGTTCATGATAATTTCCATCAAACAGAATATAGCCTCCCTTCAGGAAGATAAACCGCTCTGCTAGTTTCAGTGCATCATGCATTTCATGAGTAACAATTATAAATCCTCGTTGATTTCCACTGAGATCATGTATCAGATTTCTGATTCTAAGAGCGTTTATTGGGTCCAGATCACTTGTAGGTTCATCATAAAGGAACATTTGTGGCTGTTCGGCTGCGAGTGTTCTTGCAAGTGCTACTCTTCTCTGCATTCCGCCGCTGAGTTCTTCAGGCATCATATTCAACGCTTCTTCAACCCCGACATAGTGCAGGAGTGTTCTGACCCTGGATTCGATTTCCGGTTCGGTAAGTTTTGTATACTCTCTGAAATGAAACGCAACGTTTTCCTTAACGGTAAGAGAATCAAAGAGTGCACCATCCTGGAATACCAGTCCAAATTTCCGGCGAATTTTGCGCAGCTCATGTTCACTTTCTTGTGTAATATCGACCTGATCAATAAGGATCTGTCCGGAGTCTGGTACCAGCAGATGCATGATCAATTTCAGCAATGTTGTTTTCCCTTCGCCACTTCCGCCAAGTATGGCCACTTTTTCTGTAAATTCAATTGAAAAGGTGACATCCCGTAAAACGATTTTTTTCCCTCTGCTGAATTTTACATGTCTGAATTCAATCATACACGGAATCCGGTAAAAAAGAGAATTATTTTTGAAATGATAAAATCAAAAACGATAATTGAAATGGTTGAATAAACAAATGCATTAGTAGTTGCATTTTTAAGTCCTGCTGCTCCACCATGAGTTGAAAACCCGGTAAAGCAGCTGATAATTGCGATAAGAAAACCAAAAATAAATGGCTTTATTGTGCCGGAGAGAATGTAGCGAGGTTCCAGTATCAGTTTTATTGAGTCCCAGTATACTGTGCCGCTTTGATTGTTTACTACTGAAATAATGTACCAGCCACCAGCCAGTGCAATTGCATCAGCGATGATGGTCAGAATGGGTAGCATTACTATTGCACTCAAAAGCCGGGGACTGATCAGTTTTTTAATTGGATCAACACCAAATACCCTAAGTGTGTCTACCTGATGTCTTAAAATCATTGACCCCAGTTCTGATGACATGCCGGAACCGGTCCGTCCTGCGAAAACAAGTGCAGCTGATACTGGACCTATTTCACCTATAACCGAAATGCCAACTACACGTCCTGTGTACATTTGTAAGCCGAGTTTGGAAAATTCAGCGGCTATTTGCAATGTGAGAGCCATACCTATAAATAATGCTACGAGAAAAATTATAATCACTGTCCCGGTTCCTGTGTAATCCAGTTGTTCGATCAATTCTCTGAAATAATAGGGTTTTTTGAAGAAGCCACTCAGGCCACGATAACCGAACAGATAAAAATCCTGCATTGATGAGAACATTCGTAGCAGTGAGTCTGTTTTAATACGCATAAACTGTTTTTCAAACTTGATGGTAAGATAGTTAAATTTTGTAGAAATGCAATTAAAGCGCCAGTGCTTTAATTGTTTTAATTAAGAGTTTTTTTTATCGGGCATTTGTATTGCTCTATCTTGAAATTAAACTTTATTATTACTGCAAAGGGAGAGGTACATGCGAGTAGTAGTTGATAATGATGGGTGCACGGGGTGCGGATTATGCGCAAGTCTATGTCCGGATGCATTTGATATGAGTGTTGAGGGGAACCCTACACCAAGACATAAGGCTATTCCGGTCTGGCTTGAACAGGAGTATCAGATCGCAGCGGACAATTGCCCGGAAAGTGCTATCAAGGTGTATTGTCAGGTATAATGGGTTACAGCTCACTTGTACAAAGTGTTAGAGAAATCTGTTCCTAAAATTTTCTTAATTTGAAATTGAAATTTTGGGATTGGGTAGCAGTTTACACGCTTAAGTTAAGAGGTAAAAAATACCGGTAATTGTAAATTACCGGTTAAAAAATTACCTTTTCTTAGCTGTTTTTTTCTTAGCAGCTTTTGCAGCCGGTTTTGCAGCAGCAGCAGTTTCTTTAAGAATTCGGTATGTCTGAGGAATAGACAGTTTGTATTTTTTGGCAATAGCTTCAACACTTGAGCCATTGTCTCTCATCGCTACCATCTCTTTGTTTCTTTCCGGATTGCCGGCTGTTCTTGATTCGATCTCATATTTTTTGCGCAGCTGATGAACTGCCTGTCTTGTGATACCGAATTCTTCTCCGATACGTGCATCTGTCTTGAACTTCTTCTGAAGTCTGATGAGTTCCTGTTTGCTGATTCTTGCCATTTCAGCACTCCTTTCGTAATGGTTGAAAAATTAATTTATAAAACAAAAAAGCTGACAATAAACATTTTAACCAAGTCGTAATAAGACCAATTTTTTAGAAAATTGATCCCTATATAAAGTAAAATATCACTTTTTTTTGGAAAATGCAAGTAATAAATTGGAAAAAAATAAAAATTACTTGATAATAAGACGTAATGTATCAGAAAATTGACTTTTTTGCCTTATTGCCAGGTGATTATACCTTTCGAATAGAAAAAACGTTATAACCTTTTACCTGTAACCGTTATACTACAGAAGTCATAGACAGAAAAAAAATAACATTTTGAAAAAGGTTTGAAAAGGTCAGTGTATATATAAATTACTTTAAAAATTGTTTCTCTTAGGTAATAACTGCGATAATAAATAAATGTTGTCTTGTACGTTAAAGTACAGGAAAAAACGGAAGAGAAATCCCCCTTAATGTACTTATATCTGTCATGAGAACTGTTTAAAGTGTGATGTTTTTATTTTTCGAAGCAAAATTATTACTCATATATCTCATTTCAACCTGATTTTCGCAGCATGAGCCAGGAATACTACCAGGATCAATGGATAATGAAAAAATATCGTACTGTCGAATGTGCATAGAAAAACCAGCAATTGCTGAACCAGAAATGCCGGTGGTAATAGTCTAACGAAAGTTGAAAGGGAGATTAATGGAATTATTGAGGTAAAGAGTCAGCCTGCACTATTGTTTAAGTCAAATCCGGCAGGCTGGCTGAAGAGATTTAGTTTTTGAAAAACTCATGATAGAGTGCGTTTACGGCTTTTTTCTCATCTGATGCATCAATTCCAAAGATAATACTGATTTCTGAACTACCCTGATTAACCATTTTAATGTTAACACCTGAGTCAGAAAGCGCTTTCGCAGATTGTGCCATCAAGCCAACTTTATGAAGTAAACCTTCTCCAACAACTGATACTAATGCGATACCGAACTCGGTTCTGATATCATCCGGTTGAAGTTTTTCATGAAATTCACGAATAATTGCGTTTACAGTTTCTGGTTTAAGCTGATTTTGATCGAGAATGACAGAAATGTTATCAACTCCAGAGGGACAATGTTCATATGAAAGATCCAGATTTTCAAAAATAGAAAGTAGTTTTCTTCCAAATCCCTTTTCTCGATTCATAAGGAACTTTTGAAGAGTGAAGGAACAGTATCCGCTACAGCTGGCAATTCCGATTACTTCACGCTCGGTGGGTAACCTTTCTGCTACAATTAACGTACCCTGGTGCTGCACATTGTTTGTATTTCTCAGGCGAATAGGTATTCTCTTACGCATTACAGGACGAACAGCTTCTTCATGTAGCACATTGAAACCAATATATGACAATTCGCGCATTTCCCTGTAGGTTAATGCCGGAATAATTTCCGGATTGGTAACTGTTCCCGGGTGTGCACTGAAAATACCATCAACATCAGTCCAGTTTTCATATTCGATTGCATCGATTGCTTCTGCCAGAATTGAACCTGTAAGATCAGACCCCCCTCTACTAAATGTTGCAATATCACCTTCTCTGGTGTAACCGAAGAAACCTGGGAAAACAACCACTTTTTCAGCACAGGTTTTTTTCAGATCTGCAAGTCGCATCGTAGCTTCCGGTTCTGGTTGTGCATCACCAAAAACAGGTGTAACAATCATACCGGCATCTTTTGGATTTACATAAACAGCACTTGTTCCCGCAATTTCAAGATATTGTGCAAACAAACGACAGTTAAAATCTTCACCGGAAGCCACAATAAGATCACGAAATTTTCCTGGATTATCCAGCGGAGTATTAATTCTTTTCTCAAGTTCTGAAACAACAATCTTGATTGTATCGACAGGAACATTAAGTGGCTTGTAAATTGAAATGAAGCGATCCAGAACTTCTTTAACAAGAGCTGCAGCATCTTTCTTTTGCGTAACAGCTGTAACAATTTTTATCAGAAGATCTGTAATTTTAACCGGATATCCTTCTGCTTTGCCTGGCGCAGAGAGGACGATACACTTTCTCTGTGGATTAGCTTTGATTATATTGTGGATTTGTTGCAGCCTTTCGCTTGACGCAACTGATGTACCACCGAATTTGGAAACGATAAACGGCATACTTGCTCCGATCTGAATGTTTATTGTATTACTTGTTGATTTTCTTTGAATTTTTAAATGAATCTTTGTAATCGTGAGGTGTTTTTTGTGAGTGGCGTTTAAATGCCCGTGTGAATGAATTGCTGTTGGGGTACCCGGTTTGTTCTGCTATTGACGTAACGGAGAGATCGGATGTTTCCAGTAAATGCCGGGCGTGTTCCATACGAACTGATGAAATATACTGGTAAAGGGTTTTACCGGTCTCTTTCCTGAATATAACGTTCAGATAATTGATATCAACACCACACTCTTTTTCTAATTCTTCCTGGTGATGCATGTTTCGATAGTTTAGATCCATGAATACTTTTGCTTTTGCAACGAGGCTTTTTGTCTTATTTTTTGGAAACTGGCTTTCTTCAATTAGTAGAACGCCTTTTTTAAACAGTACAACCATTATTTCAAGAATTCTTGAAATAGTCGCAAGTCCCAGCATCTCCTTTTTTTTCGAAATCACCAGTATAAGATCAAAAATGAGATTCTCAAAATAACTACGCTCATTCCCATCAATGACAACTTTTCCTTCAATTTCGGGATTCCAGTAGCATTTTGCCTGATTTGATGGAAGTAGTGAAAATAGTAACTGAAAACATTCAAATGCACCTTTCTGGTGTAGATACGAGTGACGTTCACCTCGTTCAATAACTCCCAGTAGCCCGGGACGAGCAGTGCCAAAGGTTCCTCGTGTAGTATTCTGGAGAATCCCTGTTCCATCAATCTGATACCAGAGCCTGAAACTGTCCTGTTGAAATTTCAGTTGTTCCGGATGAATTATCTGTTCAACCTGATTGGCTGGCATCGCGATATAGTCGATTCCCAGTATTTCAAGACGCAATTTTGGCAGTTCAATAACAGGTTTATCGCTCCATCCCTTTAAACAACTGAATGTTCGAAATGTCGTATGAACCGGGTGGCTCTCAAATACTGGATCGGTAAACTGTGTAAGTATCTCATTTCTTGTTGGAAACATCATTGCTAAAATATATTATTGCCTGGTCTTGTTTTGATTATTATTGAGCGAATTATATATTAATTTAAAATAATATCCACTCGTTTCAAAAGGAAATATACTCCTCAAATATGCCTGTGGCATCCAATGAATCTGGTAATCGTTACATCTCAGAAGAAAACTCTCTTGCCTTATATTTGAAAGAAATAAGCAAGAATAAATCTCTTACGCTTGAAGAAGAAACTAAACTTGCTGTGCGAATCCGCCAGGGTGACCGCAAAGCACTCGAAAAACTTGTAAAAGCCAATCTTCGATTTGTTGTCAGTGTATCTAAAAATTATCAAAATCAGGGGCTACCTCTCAATGATCTTATCAATGAAGGGAATTTAGGGTTAATTCGTGCTGCAAAACGATTTGATGAACAGAAAAACTTTAAATTTATCTCGTATGCCGTCTGGTGGATTCGTCAGGCGATATTGCAGGCTCTGGCTGAACAATCGAGAATTATCAAATTACCGCTTAACCGTGTGGGGACAATCCATAAAATTGGTAAGACTCAGAGCAAATTAGAGCAGAAATTATTCAGGACTCCTAATATCGAGGAGATTGCTGAAGAGCTCAATATCGGTGAAGAGGAGGTCATGGAAACCTTTAAAATCGGTAATTCGCATATGTCTCTCGATGCGCCGGTTCAGCAGGGTGAAGATGCACGGTTAATCGATATGCTTCAGGATGAGAACCAGGTGCTTCCTGATGATGGTATTATGGGGATCTCTCTTCAGTACGAAATCGACCAGACACTTGAAGCATTGTCAGAAAGAGAAAAAGAGGTGGTGAAACTTTATTTCGGGATAGGGGAGGACACTGCACACACACTGGAAGAGATCGGATCACGGTTCAATCTTACACGTGAGAGAGTTCGTCAGATCAAGGAAAAAGCGCTTCGTCGATTAAAAAATTCATCCAAGGGCCGTAAATTACGTTCTTTTCGTAAAGGTGAGATGTAGTCGATGTATGGATCTACTGCCAGTAGTCAAATCGTTTACCAGAAATTCAGGAACTTTCGAATTAAATCCGACATGCACGATCCAATGTGAAAATTCTGCATTGGAGACTTCATCTCTGGTTTCTCATCTTATTTCCTCTTTATACCGGTACACAGGATTGCGGTTGTTTATAGGATCACACATACCAGAGTGCGGTACTATTGTACTCAAATCTGATAATCAGGGTGATCGCGATGAATCATATACAATAATAATACTACCACAAAAAGTCGAAATAAATGGAGCATCGGATTGTGGACTTTACCGGGGGATTGCTACATTCCTCCAGATGGTAAAAAGTGAAGGGGTGTCTGTTCCATGTTGTCAGATTACAGATGCTCCCGATTTTCAGATTCGCGGATTGTTACACGATACCACACGGGGAAAGGTACCGACACTTGACACACTCAAGGAAATTACACTTCAGTGCGCCTTTTATAAAATCAATCAACTGCAATTATATATAGAACATTCATTTGCATTCTCGATGATACCTGAATTCAGCATTTTCAGCGATCCACTTACATCATCTGAAATTATTGAGCTTGATGATTTCTGCAGACAGCACTATATTGATCTTGTTCCGGCACTGGCGACGTTTGGTCATGTATATGAATTGCTGCGAATAAAACGGTTTGCTCATCTCAATGAACTGGATGTCGATGCATCAACACACCCTCACAATTTATGGGACAGGATGGCCCACTATACGTTGGATCCTGGCAATGAAGAATCGTTTCTTCTGGTAAAAAAGATGATAGAGGAGGTACTTCCGCTCTTCTCATCAAAATATTTCAATATCTGTGCAGATGAAACATTTGATCTGGGATTGGGAAAAAGTAAAGAAACTGCTGCAAAAAGCGGGGTAGGGAGTGTCTATGCGCAATTTGTTAATAAAGTACTTGATTGTGTCATAGCACACGGAAAAACACCCATGATGTGGGGAGATATTATTCTCAACCATCCAGAAATACTCTCAAAATTTCCTGAAAGTACGGTGTTTCTCAACTGGGGTTATGGACCTGATGTGACCGACGATTCAACAGAAAAATTTGCTCATGAAGGAGTTTCGTACTGTGTATGTCCGGGGGTTATCGGATGGAGCAGATTTGCGAGTAATATCAATGATGCTACGGTCAATATTCAGAAAATGGTGTCGTTTGGAAAACTGCATGGGGCACTTGGGGTGATAAATACCAACTGGGGTGATTGCGGTAATGTCAATTTCTTTTCAGGCGCTCTTCACGGAATAGCATTTGGAGCGGCACTATCATGGAATTGCGGGATACAGTTTGATAATGATACCTTTGATGCAACTTATTCAAGAGTTCAGTGGGGAGAAAAATTCCAGCAGATCGGCGGACTGTTGAGAGAACTGGGCAGCTGCACCTGGTACCATTTCGGGAATATGTACGGATGGATCATGAATCTGAGTTCGATGTGGAACAAAGAAGCAGAAGTCGAAAAAATCGAAATGGATAACCTCGTCGATTCATATTTGAAAGCAGGAAGAATTCTGCAGGAATTCAAGCAGATACGAGTCGAAGCTGATCCAGGGGATATTCAGGACGATCTCGATGAGTTTATCTGGAGTGCGACAGCAGTTCACTGGACATGTGCGCTGTTGATATTTAAAAAAGTTATCTCATATAGTCAAATTTCATCTGAACCGGTTTCAAAATCTGATTTAATCTCTACTGCATTTGGTTTAATTCAAGACTTTAAGATATTGTGGAGAAGAAAAAATAAGGAATCTGAGATGATGGAGGTTGTCCGGATTTTTTATGGGGTTATTAGAATGATTGAGAAGATGTAAGTTGTGAGTTAATTCGAAATACGCAAATGGAGCGTTGTGGTCAGGTGATAAAGATTAAGGAAAAAAACAGTGTACTGTCGCTAAAAATTGTGTATGCACTGAATGCGGAATAAAAAGAACGGCGAATTCTCACTCGCCGACGACGCTCAAGGCTACAAAGTGTGGGATCACCAACGCTGCTGCGTACCACCAACCTTACTCACCCACACTAAATCGCCTCGGGCGTCCCAATACATTTAATAAATAAAAATGTTGAGAAGATATAGAAAATTAGAAACTAATAGATATGATAAAAAGACTTTAATTTCTATTGAATAAAATGTACACTTCAAATAGAATGAACAATAAATCGATTCTGCTTGGGGTAAGTTCGTGAAAATACTAATTATTGATGACTCAAATTCACTACGTTTCATGATGGTGAAGTTATTGAAAGATATGGGATATAGAAATCTTACCGCATTAGCTTCTGCAGAGGAGGCTTTACCACTTCTCGAAAATGAGGAACATGATCTTATACTACTAGATTGGAACCTGCCGGTACTGAGTGGTCTCGATTTTTTGAAGCGAATTCGCTCAAATCCCAAAACTGAAAAGATCGCGGTGATCATGGTTACTACTGTTCATGAAAAAGCCAATATCCTTCAGGCTTTGAAAATCGGCGTACAAGGTTATATATTAAAACCTGTTGATCGTTTAAAGCTGGAAGATAAGCTTAAACAGGTTGAAGCTGAGTTAAGAACCGCTAAACTTGCCTCCTGATTTTCCAGCCTGAATCCAATATAACGAATCTGAAGTACGCAGGAGAGGTATTCGAATAAGTTTTCCTACAACGAATGAACCACGAATGCGGAATCTCGGACGGTTTCATATTCAATTATCGGTACTTTTCTTGCATATTCTGCAATATTATATACCGTAAGGGGTAATCTGATGATACTGGATGATCTGAATAATTTTGAAAAATACCAGCAGCTTCATCCGGCATTTCCAGCCGCACTGGGGTTTCTCCGATCCATCGATTTTGCATCATTTACTACTGGGAAAAAAGTTATTGTAGGCGACCAGATCTATGCAACAGCATCTTGCGGGATGGGTAAAGGAATAGAAAATGCACGGTTGGAAGTTCATAGAACGTATATCGATATCCAGATCGCTGTTAATGGTATTGACAATATCGGATGGAGACCATTGCGGAAATGTTCTCAGTCAGACGGGGAGTACAATTCAGAAAAGGACATTCAGTTTTTCGCTGATGTACCTGACACATGGTTTGGTTTGACTCCCGGAAGTTTTGCGGTATTTTTTCCAGAGGATGCACATGCCCCACTGGCTGCGCTGGGTAATCTACATAAAATTGTAGTCAAAGTAAAGGTTTGATCAGATAACATATTCCCTTTTTACCTGAACCTGGTAAAGTATTATTGATAACTCACCGGGCTCACATTCCAGTTTCAAGAATGCACTTTCGTTATTCCTCCCATTTACCAGTACATGAAAAGCATGATGAAATTGTTGCTTTGATCCGTTCGGAGCGTGTTGTAATTGTGTCGGGGGAAACCGGCTGTGGAAAAACAACACAATTGCCCCTGCTTTGCCTTGAAGCCGGGCGTGGAAGTTCCGGGAAAATCGGATGTACACAGCCAAGAAGGGTTGCCGCACAAACCTTGTTCAGGTTTGTAGAGTCGCAGTTTGACCCACCGTTTCGAAATCGTGTCGGATACAGAGTCCGCTTTGATGAAAAGCTTGAAAATGAATGTGTGGTCAAGTTTATGACTGATGGTATACTTGTCGCCGAGGCATCATCCGATACGCTGCTATCTGAATATGATACAATTATTCTTGATGAAGTACATGAGCGTTCAGTCAATATTGATCTGTTGCTTGGTATCCTGAAAGTACTACTTGCCAAAAGAGATGATCTTCATGTCGTGATAGCTTCAGCGACAATAAATACCGGACTTTTTTCCAGATATTTTAATAATGCACCGTTTGTTTCGGTTGCCGGAAGAATGTATCCGGTTGAAGTTGTGTATCGTCCGGTAATAGAGCTATGGAAAGGTGAATCGATTGACTCACATATTGAAGGTGTTATTGTCAATATCGAAGAGATAGTTCAGAGCAACCTGCAGGGTGATATACTTGTGTTTCTTCCCACCATCGATGATGTTTATGATGCTGTTAACAAACTGAAGCACCGTATTGATAGACAGGATATCGAGTACTTTGCATTGCATAGCAGAAGTTCATTTTCAAATCAGCAGCGAATTTTCGAAAAACTGCCACATCGAAAAGTGATAGTTGCAACAAATGTCGCGGAAACATCGATTACTGTTCCCGGGATACGATTTGTAATCGATTCGGGACTCGCAAGGGTATTGCGATACGATACCAATGCAGCTATAAGTCGCATGCCGATTGAAAGAATTTCACAATCTTCAGCGCTGCAGCGAATGGGACGTTGTGGCAGAGTTGATAATGGTGTATGCATCCGCCTCTATTCAGAGCAGGATTTCAACTCACGACCACCCTATACACAACCGGAAATCAAACGATCAAATCTTTCGGGTGTTCTGCTTCGTCTTCATAGGCTGAACCCCCGGTTTGTTTATCAATTTCCTTTCATTCTCCGGCCGCTTCAGAATGCAATCAATAATGGAATGCAGGAGCTGAGGGAGCTTGGAGCGTTCGACCGAAACGGAAAGCTATCTTTCACAGGCAGAAAAATGGCTGAACTTCCGCTTGATCCACCGGTTTCCCGGATGTTGCTTTTTTCGATTGGAAATGGGACATTCAGAGAGGTGGCAGTTATTGCTGCAGCGCTGTCCATTGATGGATTAGCGACATCTGATAGTGATGAGTCTGGAAATGGCATTCACAAGTTCAGGGATCCACAGTCTGATTTTGTAAGCTTTCTCAATATGTGGCGGGAACTCAACCATTTCAGAAACAGGGAACGGGGAAAGTATCGTGGGATACGTGCTTTCTGCAATGAGTATTGCCTGTCATATCTGCGAATAAGAGAGTGGGTCAACATACATGAACAAATTACCTCATTCTTTCCTGATGCAGTTACTGGGGGGGGGAACGGAGATCGTAAAAAAAAGTACGAGACTATCCATAAATGTTTACTGTCAGGAATGTCTGGTGGTGTTGCTGTACGGTGCGGAGAGTATACGTATGAAGGTGTCTCAACGGGAAATATAAGGCTTTTTCCTGGCTCGACACTGTTCCGGAAAAATCCTCAGTGGATTGTATGCCGCGAAATTGTGGAGACCGGTCAAATTTACGGAAGATACGCCGCGGTGATTAAGCCACAATGGATCGAAGCGCTATTCAGGCACCAGTGCCGGTATATACGTGATGAGATGTGGTATGATCCGCAATCCGGAGAGGTCAAGGGCAGGGAAGAGGTGGTATGGAAAGGGCTGATCCTGATAAAAAACAGGATTATCGAAAGCAAAAAGTACGATCGAAGAAGATCTTCTGAAATCTTTATACGTGACGCTCTTGTTAACAGTTTGACACTGCAGCAGTATGAATTTGTATTGCACAATGAAGTGATTATCGAAACAATTCATCAACTCGAACAGAGAGTCAGAAAAGAGGTATATGCCGGAACTGACAGCCTCTTTGACTTTTATCAGGAACGTTTTGCAGAGGTATGTTCAGACAGGGAACTTATTCAGAAAGTTCAATCAATGGGGAATGAGCGGTTTTTATGTGCTTCAATAGATGATCTGTCGTTAGAAACAATTGACACCAAAGAGGACATCTGGCCGGATTATCATGAGGTTTTGGGGATCCGATGTGCTTGTACCTATGTCTGGAAACCGTTTGCAACAGATGATGGGGTAACTATTACGGTGCCCGACACACTGTTCAGGCAGATTCCGGCGTATTACTGGGACTGGATCTATCCGGTGTTTGTAAAAGACCGATTTACATTTATACTATCGATGCTTAACTACACCGAAAATGATGCCATACAACTCACTGAAAAGTTTCTTGCAAAGCATCAGCTGCCTCAGATTCATTTTGTACAAGCTGTTGCAGAATTTATTAGTTCTATTGGAACTGAACTTGAGATCCGGGAGATTGAAGCTGTATTACCGGTTCACTTGTGGAGCAGAATAGCTGTTCTCGATGGAAATGAGAAGGTAATACAATTCATACGCACACCAGTCAAAATAAATCACAACAGACAAGTATTAGAAGACGGGTTCCCGGTACTTCAAAACAGTCAATTACTGTTAAGTAATCAGCTGCAATGGGAAAATCCAGCGCTGTTATCGCCTGTATCACTCAAAACAGGGGAACAGAAAGTTCCTGTTTGTGCTTATCCGGCATTATACACCAATGAATCAATTATTTGCACCCGTTATTTTCTTGAACGTAATCATGCCATATCTGCTCAAATGTATACAACTTCACATCTGATTGAAGAGGCCTGTGCTGAAGAATTGACATGGGCACATGAAGAGATAATGCAGAATGTTAAAGACTTTGAGAAATTAATGAATTTATTTGAAATTGATGATATGGAGAGTTACCTTTTTTCACTTATTATCAGAATAGCTCTCGCTGAACCGGAAATGTTTGCGCGATCTGAGAATGAGCTGCAACACCTGATTACAGATACCCGATCCAGAATCAAAAATATAAATGGAAAGGTAGAGAAACTGATTGAAGAGGTAACTGGTGCATTTGAGCAGGTTGATAAGCTGCTGAAAAAACGAATGCGGAGAGCTGTATCTGCTGGAAGATCTGTACATGATGAGATGCTTGAAGAGGTAGAATTTTTCAAAAATATCATCATTTCTGAAGTTACCCCGATCTATTTTCTCGAAATGGTTCCGCAGTTTCTGAGTGTTTTTACAACACGAAGCGATGCAGCGTATTATGATTACAGAAAGTATTGTACGAGAATGCAGGATGTATATACCTTCCGGATGAAAAGTGATGTTTCATCTGATGTTCATCAGTTACAACTCTACGGATTTTACAGGATGTGGCGTCATCGTTTGTATACCGAGCAGTACTGTGCGACCCTGTTTTCGACTTCAGCAGTAAAAAACTCCGTATCACTTGATGAATTGAGAAGGAGGACTGATGAGTATAGCAGTGATTCCATTCGATTTTGAGATTGTTATATCGTTGCTTTAAAATGGTGCGAAAAATTTGTATTTTATGCACTATTTGATTGCCTATCAAGGAAATCGATGATAGAATATACACGATCATGGAGAATAGGATGGTGTGATTTTTGAGTAAACGGTATAAGACTACAATATAAAGGTTCAGTTGTGATAATAAAACTCCTTCTTGTTTTTGTCCTTCTACTTGAGATCCAGACAGCACTTGCCAGTGATGACCAGCAACTTCAAAGACGAAGAGCATTTGATATACCATTGCCTCAGATGACCTACCACACTGATTCATCGAGTAACTCATTTGAAATATTTGTTGTTTTTGATGGTTCACGCGAAGGGTGGGGTATCAGTACCGGTAATGATCGATATGTTAAGGATACCAGAAAAATCCGGATGGATCATACGTATCGTGAATTACCATCACAGGTGACATTTATCAGTAATTTTGAAGCTGGTGTTCTGGCAGAAGTATGTGGGAGATTTGCTACAACGTTGTTAATGCTTGAAAAAGATCTGAAATCGAAGCACTGGGACAAGTGTTTATTCTTGGATGCATATCTGCCAAATTTTCTTAAGCGTTTTCACTATCTGATTTGTGCAGCAGAAGCCAGCCCTGATGCACTTCCAAAGGTAACGAGGATCAATGATACCTTGTTTGAATGTTCAGAAAACTCTCTAAAAAGTGATCGCCGAATTCAGCAATGGCAATCTGATACCAGTCATACTGTAAAACTTCGTATAGCTTCAAAAGAGTTTGCCTATCAACTTAATAAGTGGAAAAACAATGTATTATTGAGTCAGGAGCGGGATCTCTGGGACAACAAAACAGATGGACTCTTCACTGTATATGAACTTTTTGTCCGATTGTATTTTAATCTTCCTCAGAAAAAAGTGGTTAGCCAATTAAGATAATTTATTAATTGCACAATCTTGAAAATAGCTTATTTCCATAAAAATATAAGTAGGAAAAATAATTTTAGATTACATTAATGTTAGAATTGTATTCGGATGACCGATTGCAGTTATTATTTTGAATCGTATTCAAATGATTTTAAGAAGGGCATGCCATTTGCGGTCACTACATATACCGGTTATGCTAAAACTGATAGCTTCAATTGTATTTCCGTTATTTATCGTCATTTCAGTTCCGTTTTTTCTCCAGATTTTGCATTGTGATGGAAGTGAAAAACTGTTATGGTGGTATGAACACTTTGTCGGTGCGTATTATTGTAACCTCTTTATTACTGCAGCTCTGTTCATTTTATTTTACCTGATTTTAAATTCAACGTTCAGAGCAGGGATTGGAGTTATAGGAATAAGTGTCATTTTTGGAGTGATCGATTCCCAGAAGATGCGTATTTTAAACCAACCCTTTTTACCTGGCGATCTTTTGTTTATGCGTCAAGCACTTACTATCGCAAAACTATACATAGTTCCGGTTTTGGGAGTGCTTGCGTTGCTTGGGCTGGTACTATTTCTGTTGTTGCGAATTAAAAAACGTGTGTACCACTTCCCACTTCCACCTCTTGTCAGAATTGTTGTATCTGTTATTGTGGTTGTTGCAGGCGGATTGATAATTTCTGACTATAAGCATGTGATCAACAAACTTAACAAACAATACTCTATTACCAATGAATTCTGGAATCAGCTGGGTAACTATCACAAAAATGGCGCAATGTACACATTTGCAATGAATGTAACATCATTGAAAATTGAAAAACCACGTTCGTACAGTCGTGAAAAGGTAGAATCAATTTTTAATCATCTTCCGGAGATAGAGTCTGGTCAGAAGCCGAAACAGATTCAGAAACAACAACAAAAGCGGCAACTGAAACAACAGCAGCCTGATGTAATTGTTGTACTAAGTGAATCTTTCTGGGATATTACAAAAATATCTCCGGTAAAGATACCACGGGATCCGCTCAAAAATTTTCATGCAATTGGCAAAAAATTTCAAACGACAAAACTATTGTCACCATCATTTGGCGGAAATACCTGCAATGCTGAATTTGAAGTATTAACCGGAATGTCGCACAGTTATTTTCCACCTGGGGTAATTGCGTATAATCAGTCAATAACTCACCCGGTCCCATCACTTGTCAGGGTTTTTAAGGAAAATGGATACCGGACAACCGGGATACACACTTTTAAACAATGGTTCTGGAACCGCACCAATGTGTATCGCCATTTTGGTTTCGACGCCTTTATTTCACAGGAAAATATGACAAATCCCCGATACAAAGGTTTTTATATAAGTGATCAGGAATTGGCGAGTCAGATTATATCTACAGCATCAGTAAATGGACAGCCTGACTTTATTTTCGCAATATCGATGCAGAATCATGGTCCCTATGATCTTAAAAGGTACGATTCACTGGACTGTCCGCTATCAACGCAGTTAAGTGTTGAAGCCGACAGGGAACTCAATAATTATGTGCAGGGATTGATCGATGCAGACAAGTCTCTTAAAATGATTGCGCGTTATATCGATACAACAAAAACACCAACATTACTTCTGTTTTTTGGTGATCATCTGCCGGGGTTCAGTCATTTGTATGAAGAAACCGGTTTCAAAGAGAAAACACTTACGGATCAGACCTGGTCACACACGACTTCCTCCGTCTGGTATGCAAATTTTTCATTGAAAACATTACCTGATTCAATGATCAGCATGTCATTTTTACCGCTGTTTATTACACAGCAGGCAGGTGTGAAAACGCCAGCTTATTATCAATTCCTTGAAGAGTTGCGGCAGACAAAACCGTTGTTTAGCTTGTCAGGAGTTGAAATAGCATCTGCAAGTGAGGATTCTTCAGTGAATAAAGATACACTTTCAGAGTTTTCCCGAATCTGTGTATACGATGTACTGTTTGGTAAACAGTATGCAAGCCGCTATCATCATGTGAATTATGCCATTCAATAATTATTAAAATGAACTTGTATATTGGATGCTCCGGTTTCCATTATATGCACTGGAAGGGCAGTTTTTACCCCGAAACGCTGCCGACAGCCAAGTGGTTGGAATATTATTGTGCCTATTTTTCAACGGTTGAGATCAACGCATCGTTTTACCGATTTCCCACTGAACACATGGTGCAGTCCTGGAATGCAACTGCTACTGATGTAAACCGTGACTTCGTTTTTACTCTTAAAGGCAACAGATTGATTACTCACCTGAAACGGTTACATTTGACACCTGAGTCAGAAAATGCGATCAACAGATTTATCAGATTATTCGATCTGTTTCAGAAAAATAAGGGGTGCATTCTCTGGCAACTTCACAGGTCCATGAAGTATAATGATTCAAATCTTCGGATATTTGAAGAATTCTGTCGCTATCTTGCTAATATACCTTGCCGTTTTGTCATAGAATTCCGGGACCCGGAATGGTGGAATGAAACAACCAATGAAATACTAAAAAATGCACATATAGGATTTTGTGTAGAATCGGGGTTAGGTCTTCCTGACCCAATGGTAGTTACTGCGGAGTTTGGCTATATCAGGTTTCATGGACCCTCGGACAGTTATTCGTCAAATTACTCAGACGAACAATTGCTAGAGTGGAAGAGTAAAATTGAAGAATACCGTGACAGATGTAATGATATCTACTGCTATTTTAACAACGATATAAACGCCTACGCGGTTGCAAATGCTTTGCGGTTTCGGGAGTTGATGGGAAATTCTTAAGGATGACTGGGGGACGGAGAGACATAGGGACGGGGGGGCATGTGGGAAATGCTGATTGAAGATATGCAATTTTTTCGAATGTCGCGATCGCCTCACCTCCTTGATCCCCCTCTCCATTAGTGAATGGAGAGGGGGAAAGATAAGAAAAAATGCTGGTTTTTTATTATTCCCCAAAAGCAAAACTGGTATACATTTGAGTGCCCTGCATTTTAATGCAGGTTTAGTTTTGTTGAAAACGGAATTGAGCCCCCCTTTCTCCACGCGTGGAGAGAGGGCAGGGGAGAGAGGCAATGAGCGGCTACTGCGATCTGCGAAATTCGCAATTGTCTCATTTATTCAACATTAAAACACGCGACCTGATGTCCATTGCTATTGTTAACAAGCTCCGGGAATGCAGCAGTGCATTTTTCAGTCCGTCGCGGACAACGGGGGTAAAATGAACACCCTGTTACCGGCGGAATCGCACTCTGTTCTTCACGGAGCGATTGGCCACGGGTGGTTCTTCCTTTACCGGGGAGAGGGACACTTTCCAGCAGTATGTGCGTGTACGGGTGTAGTGGGGAATCAAAAATCTGCTGATCGGTGCCACTTTCGACAATCTTTCCCATGTACATGACCGCAAGTCTGTTAGCAATATGCCTGACAACTGCTAGGTCGTGTGAGATAAAAAGCATTGTCAGATTATAATCTTTCTGGAGGTCCTGGAGCAGATTGATAATCTGCGCCTGGATCGAGACATCAAGTGCGCTTACCGGCTCATCGGCAATGACCACTTCCGGTTCTGTAATTAATGCTCGTGCAATTCCTATTCTCTGACGCTGGCCACCGGAAAATTCATGTGGATAGCGGTTGAGGTATTCGGGAGAGAGTCCGACTTTTGATAATATGTTTTTGATCCGTTCAACTCGCTCTTTTTTTGCATAGTTGTGGATTAGCAATGGCTCATCCAGAATCGATCTGATGGTCATTCGCGGGTCCAACGAGCTATAGGGATCCTGAAAGACGACCTGAAGCTGCTTTCGCATCTGTTTTTTGCCCTGGTTGTCCAGCAGGCTCCACTGGACCGGAGCATTGTTCCAAGGACCGGTAGCGAGTTCTATTGTCCCTGATGTCTGATGGGTGAGCCCCAGAATCGATTGTGCCGTGGTTGTTTTCCCACATCCGGATTCGCCGACCAGTGCAAACATTTCACCTTTATTTACAACGCACGATACATCGTCAACCGCCTTGACATGTCCCTGAATCTTACCAAACACCCCTTTTCTCACAGGAAAATGAACCCGGAGATTCTTTACCGAAATTACAGGCGGCCGGGTTGTTGTATCACTCATAGAGAAAACACCTCACCTGATGATTGTCTGAAACCGTAGTTAACGGAGGTTCCCCAACTTTGCACCTGTCCATACAGCGACTGCACCGTGGATGGAATGGACATCCAGAAGGAATCGAGCTGAGCGTTGGTACTTCACCGGGAATGACCGTTAAACGTGTTTTTTTCTTATTGAGATGAGGGACAGTTTCAAGAAGGTTTACGGTGTACGGATGTAACGGTGTGTCAAACAGTTTCTCCACAGGAGCGTATTCCATCATTAACCCGGCATACATCACCATGACATTATGAGCAATATCCCCAACGATACCCAGATTGTGGGTGATCATGATCATGCTCATATGTTTACTTTTCTGAAGAGAATGGAGAAGGTCAAGGATTCTCGCCTGTACCGTGACATCGAGAGCGGTCGTTGGTTCATCAGCAATGAGCAGCTTTGGTGAACACACCAGTGCCATGGCAATCATCACCCGCTGTCGCATCCCGCCGCTGAGCTGATGAGGGTAACTGGCAATAACCCGATCGGTATCATTGATACCAACCTCTTTAAGAATCTTATGAGTCAAATCGAGTGCTTCAGCTGCGGATTTTGACATGTGATGAAAAATCGACTCCATGATCTGCATCCCGCAGGTGAAAACCGGGTTCAGTGATGTCATCGGGTCCTGAAAAATCAACGAAATTGCTCCACCCCGGATTTTCTGCATCTCTTTTTCGGGCAGACTCAGCAGGTTTTTATCGTTGAAAACAATGTCCCCCTTTTCGATAAAACCATAGGGAGCGGGAACCAGCCTCATAATTGAGAGCGCCGTGAGCGATTTTCCACAACCGGACTCCCCAACAATTCCCAGCGTCGTTTTTTCTTCAAGCGAAAATGAGAGGCCGCGAACAGCTTTCAGCACCTTTTTATCGATGGTTCTGAACGAAACATGCAGATCGTTGCATGAGATACAGTCTGACAGAGCAGCCTCCGAATTAATGTATGTTTGATCTAAAAATAACAGATTATCGATGAAATTACAAAAATATTATCTCCTGATTATGTGCTTATATTCTCTAAATCGCGCAGCTGGGGGAGGGGCTTGCGTTGTAACAACGCACCCTCCCCCTCAAAAAGCCAAATGCCATTGATCGCAAAATCTGTTTTTCCGCATCAATGGTATTTGGCTTTTTGACTCCCCACCCGATACGAAAGGTTTGCCACGATAAATTCTTCCTATCGTCAGAATTTGTGGTCAAACCTCTCGTAACTCTCTCTTTTATGGACTGTTTTTTGGGTAGATTACCACAAAATGCTTTTTAATTTGCAATTGGTGGTAAAGTAAGATCAGGCAGAAAGAATCTACCTGATCCTGAGATCAGATGCAACCCCTTTGGGGTAGGATTTAGCAATTCTTAAATTTCCGGCTGTCGGGTAGCCAGATTGTCTGCCTGTCTTTTTTTCTTAAACTCCCACCGACCCTTCGCCTCCAGTCTGTATCACTCTAACCACGTCACTCCATCTTCGACACAGACACCTCCTTGACTCACTTCCTAAATTAACCTATATTAAATTCAAATGAAAACTGAAGAGAGAATTACCGTTTTACCTGGATTGTTAATAGTGATACTTTGCATTGTTGTCAGTGCAGAAAATTGTATAACATTTAAAAATGATAGTACAATTTGTTGTAAATTAAAATTGAAATCTGATAATTATTTCATTAATAATTGCGTTTATCTCTACGATACTTTGAAAGTTGATTTGAATGATGTGAATAGACTGCAAATTAATGGGAAAACTTTTGTTAGAGTGAAAAACGGAAGGACGCTCTCTCAATTTGCAGAACTTGAACTGGATGGCGATCTCAAACTATATGTAAAAAAGGATCAATTTCAAGCCGGAAGTGCAAATTTTTATAATGCAACATCTACCTATTTCTCAATAGGTGATGATAGCTTGCATCATTATTCTCTAACTAATCTTCTTAGATATTTTCCGGCAGAACCAGCGTCAAGGGTGTACTTGAATAAGGCAAATTTAAAACGGTGGATTTCAGTAGGCATAAGAACTTATTCGTTTATTCCATTATACCTGGGTATTCATCAGCTAATGAATGAAAAAAGTAAATTGTATCTGATTTCAATCGGAGTTGGAGTTTCGATGCTGATAGTTCCATCTTTTACATTCACACCTTCAATCAAAAAAGATGTTAAAGAGGCGATATCTATATTTAATGAAAAGCAATGAATGAATTCAGCATGAATAAAATAAAATTAGCAGAATACTATTCAGTTATCATTATAGTATTTGGTTATTTTGCGGTTCGAAGCATGATGCTGCTTTTAAAGTATCATGCTACTTCAATTCCGATTGGGAATACCAGCCTTAGTTTCTTAATAGTAATCGAATCAGTGCTGCTATTACTGTTCTATACTTATTGTAAATACAGAAGGATAGAAAATATTTTTGACTTTCAGCTTGGTTTGAAAACGTTATTATATGGAATTTTACTTTTTATAATCTCTTATGTTTTCTTCCGATTGCTATTTCCTGTTTTAGTCATATTATTAGTTCCAGATTATCAGAATCTGCAACCAGTTTTTGGATACGGCGTTAAACTGTCTTTTCTGCTTATAGTTACTCTAAGTGTTTTAAATGGATATTTTGAAGAATTATTTTTAATAAGATACACATTTGCGGTTTTAGAAAAGTATGTCAGCATTACATCTGTAGTTGCAATCAGCACTTTAATCAGGCTTTCATATCACACATATCAAGGGTTGCCTGGTGTACTATTTGTGATGTGTATAGGACTAATTTTTTGTTTAACATACTTTAGGTTTAAAACCTTTGAGCCAATTGTAATTTCACATGTGTTATGGGATATTTTTTCGTTATCTCATTACAGTTAAACAATTATTGCTGTTAATTTTTCACTGGAAAATTATTCTCATTTACTTTAAAAAGGAGGTCAAATGTCTCATCCATCACTTTTCGGACGGGCAATTCTTGCGATTGTGCTCTTTATCGGATTTTATGTTTTAGCACTGGGTATTGCGGCATTACTTGTGTATCTGCCATATCTTGAATTAACCGCTGCACATCGGATTCACGTAAAAATCGTGTTATTCTGCCTGATTGGTGCAGGAATGATTATCTGGTCGGTATTGCCGCGATTCGATAAATTTATTGCACCTGGTCCGGTGATCGATCTGGACAAAAATCCCCAATTTTATGCAGCCATAAAGGATATCGCTGATCAGTCACAGCAAACAATGCCGGAGCAGATTTACCTTGTATCTGATCTCAATGCATGGGTCGCAAGTCGTGGTGGCATTATGGGATTTGGCAGTAAGCGTGTAATGGGGATCGGGTTGCCGTTAATTGCAGAAATGACCGTTGACCAGTTGAAATCGGTTCTGGCGCATGAGTTTGGTCACTATCACGGCGGTGATGTCAAGCTCGGCCCATGGATTTACAAAACTCGGGCTGCTATCGGACGGACAATTAATAATCTCGCTCATCACAGCGGTTTACTTCAGAAGCCTTTTCTCTGGTACGGGAACGCATTTTTGCGAATTACTCATGGGATCTCGCGACAGCAGGAGTTTGCAGCAGATGCTCTTGCAGCGCGGATGTTCGGTAAAAAACCGATGATCGACGGATTAACGAAGGTTCACAAATTAGGACCTGCATTTGAATGGTTCTGGAGAAATGAGATGGGACTGGTATTGGAAAAAGGGTATTACGCGCCTATCAGCAGCGGTTTTGCACAATATCTCCAATCTGCTGATGTAGTGAAGGACATGGATGATGTTCTGAAAGAACAATTAACAACTGAAAAAGCAGACCCGTTTGATACACATCCGACTCTGCGTGAACGGCTTGATGCATTAGCCGACTTTCCTGAAACAGCAGGCAAAAGTGATGACCGGCAGGCAAGCGCGTTATTCGACCAGAAAATCAGTGAGATGGAGACCAAGTTTGTGGAGTGGGCCGGAGAAGTGGGACCAAAAAAGCTTAAAATTATAGGCTGGAATGATGTGGCATCAAAGATATATCCCGGAGTCTGGGAGGAGAACGCAAAAGAGTGCAGAAGAAAATTCAACAAAGGTACAACTGCACTCGATTTTCCGGTACTTATAGGAGATGTAGAGCTTTTTCCCATGCCGGATGCAGATTCTGTACCCGCAGGATTAACTGCTGTCCAGATGCGCACCTTTTTAATGAATAGTGAATTAAGTCAGCTGCTCGGTCATGCGCTTGTTCAGGATGGATGGGAGCCAAGAACAAAGCCCGGTGAGAGTGTGATATTATTTAAAAACGACAAATCATTTGCTGCGTTCGATTTAACTTCAAAACTGCTTAAGGAGGAGATATCGGTAAATGACTGGCGTAAAGCATGTGTCAACGCAGGAATTGAGAAACTTGCGATTGTCTGAGGGGTAAATTGTTAAGAGAATCCAAATTTCAAAAAAATGAGCGATTCGCTTTGTTTAATGTGTCTTCAAAAAAAGATACACGTTGTATATTTACCATACGAGGGAGATAAGAAATAATGAAACAAAAACGAAAAACATGCTCAAGTTATAGAGTTTCAGTTATTGCAATACTCGCCATTACTACCAGCTTTTTGCATTGTAGTTTCAGGGATGAAGAAACTCATACAAAACCTGCTGACCACAACCTGAAAAACTCAACTTCAGCATTTATCTACAATATGATACCGGAAAATGCGGGTGCGATGATTTCAACGGAGTATAGTACTGCAATCAATACATTTTCGGTAAATCTAATGGGTGAAATTTATAAGAGCAGTTTATTTCATGATAAAAATCTGGTGCTTAGTCCTTATTGTATCAGCCGGAATCTTGCGATTATTACGGAGGCATCAACGGGGGAGACTCAGAAGGAGCTTCTTGCAGCAATTGGCGGCAGAGTTGCACTCGATGATGTACATGCGGCTTTGAGCCGTTTACTGTATGCTGACAAATCGGTTATTCTTCAGATCGCGGATGGGATCTGGGTGGATTCAACAATGTATGTTTTGCAACCAGCATTCAGAGATACGGCAAACAAAAAATATGGTGTTGGAGTATTCGGACTGGATTTCGGTAATGTTGCCGGGTGTATCAGTACGATGAACAAATGGATTTCAGATAACACTGCTAATAATATTAAAAATGCTGTTACAAAGGATTTTTTTGAGCCGCGTCCTGCGTTGTTTGTTAACAGCACGATTTATTTCAAAGCTGACTGGACATCACCGTTTGATATTACAAAAACAGAATCCTATCCATTTGTGTCTCCATCAGGTACAGTTACTGTACAGATGATGACTTCTTCACAATCTCATAAAACCAGAAAAACTGCTGATTACCAGAATGTGAAAATATACTACGGCACCAACCGCGAAGATTTTTTCTATCTTGATATCTACATGCCGCTCTCCATATCTACTGATGAGTTTTTAGAGAAAAAGTGTCTTTCTGCTTTGTCAGAAAAAGATTCCTCAGAATATGGTGGATTGCGCATGCCGAAGTTTTTCTTTGAAAATGTGATTGATCTGAAACCACCGCTTCAGGGACTTGGGGTAAAGAAAGTATTTGATACTCAGAACGGTGAGATTACCGGTATGATTGCTGACAAGTCAGATTTAAATAATAACGGTGCTCATATAAATTACATTAAGCATACTGCGGGGATAAGAACTGATGAAGAGGGAACGGTGGCGTATGCAGTTACAGTAACTGCTATTGCTGGAAACGCTTCTGATTATAGTCCTGATGTTATTCTTGATCATCCATTTGTGTTTTTTATTCGTGCAGGGAGTACCGGGATGGTTTTGTTTGCGGGGGTGGTTAATAATCCTAATGGTAAGTAGTCGGTAGGTAGTGAACAGTGAGAGAATTCTGGTTTCGCACAAGTCGCGGTCGCTTCACCCCACATTCGACTTCGCTCAGTGCAACGCCTGGGTCCCCCTCTCCATTAGTGAATGGAGAGGGGGAAGAAGAGCGTTTATTTCGAATCCTTCGTATTCTCAAGTTTACCCCTCTGTCGCGATACGAGATCGGGCCACCATTTTCACTATTCTGGAATTATGTGTTCAATTTCTAATTTAATACTTCCATCTTCATTCCACACAGTCTCTTTACCAGTTTTTACTCCGTTTAAATAGTTGTACTCTGAATATTTTTGTCCATTCTCGTACCATAACGTATACACTCCGATAATCGCGCCATTATCATAATTTATATCTGATGCCTGTGTCCCATTCTCATAATAAGTTTTGTACGATCCGTTATAAATACCATTGGTGTAATGTATTTCTTCCTTAAGCTGGCGGTTTTCATAGTTGCTTATGTATAGACCATCAATTGAATCGTTTTTATACATGCATTCAAGGCGAAGATTTCCGTTTTCATACCACGTCTGTCGGCGGGCACCTTAAAACCAGCCACGATGGGCACTTTTTTAGAGCCCAAAACCAGCCATTTTCTTGACAATGATCTCACCAATGATTTCCTTTCTGAAGGCTCTAACAGAAAGCGAGATCAAGATGGGAAACATACTCAAAATGGTTCAACAACAACAAA
>JBNKZD010000321.1:0-59897 GCA_050301235.1 Chitinispirillaceae bacterium
GGCCTCCCAACGCACGCAACAAACACGTTTTTTGTTTGAAAATCCTTCCAATTGTAATCGAAAGCGCTGTCAGAAGTATCCAGAACCAGGGCATATGCGTTATGTAGGCATGGTGGGAAGTGTGGTGTGCATCAAAGAAAACATTATAGATGTAATCAAAATCCGGGAAGATAGAACCGATAAGCCCAGCGGCCATCATGAGCTGATATAGTCGATTCGAACGCTTCGGATCAACAATATCCTTGAAAACTGTACGAGATAAAGCTTTCGTCAGAAGGTATCCTGCAGGAGCATGCGCAAGTAACATCGCGGTGTTCTCTTTCTGATATGCCGGAACCATTCAAAGGTTCAACGTTCAGGGTTCAAAAATATCAAACGGCCTGATTTCGATATGACATTTCTGGATATTGTAAGGTAATTGGATATACTTGCATAAAAACTCAAAATTACTATTCAAGTTGTCCCTGGCTTATATTTATATTGGTGCTCTGATGATGAATCAGACAACAAATTGATATGCGTAAACGAATTCATGCTACAAATACTTTTATTGGAGGTACTGTATGAGAACACTTCTTTCTGCCTTATTGTTTCTTGGCACTGTAACCCTCAGCTTTGGAGGTGATATGTTAAAAGTTGGATCTCTCGCACCAGAATTTTCTCTTACAAGTCACGAGAATGATACTGTCTCATTGTCCTCATTCAAAGGTAAAAACTATGTTGTCCTGATCTTCTATCCGGGTGATGAAACTCCTGTGTGTACTCAGCAGCTCTGTGAAATCCGTGATGACTATTCTCAATTTGAGCAACGTGGAGCGGTTGTGTTTGGTGTTAACCCCGGTTCCGAAAAGTCACATCAGAAATTTGTTCAGAAACACTCATTTCAATTTAAACTGCTGATCGATACCAAAGGTGCTGTTGCAAAACTATATTCAGCAAAAGGCGCTTTGATGAATCAACGGACCGTGTATGTAATTGACAAAGATGGTAAAATAGTCTTTGCACAAAGGGGGAAACCTCCAGTTGCCGAGATTCTATCTTCAATTCCAAAACAAGAATAGGTGCATAGCGTACTTAATCTTTAAGCGGGAGGGCTTGGTTTAGCTGGTTCTGATGGCTGTGCTACAATAATCCGTTCGAAGAACGTATCCAGTGTATGTAAAAGTAATCTGATGTCAAATGTGTTCCTGTCCATAAAAAGTATGTTGTCGCTTGTTAATGCTGATGTGTCGTGTCGCGGGCGCTCTGTATCGACAATAAATATTTTCAGGATATTTGAAGCGCCTTCATTTTTCTGGGTTTCGCCATAAAACATGATGTCAAGTGGAAAACCACGCTCGGGTATGGAAATTATAACACGTTTCCCTTTCGGTGGCTCCGGAATGTCTTTGCTGGTTACCTTTACCAGAAACCCATTATTACGTAATGCGGTCACCATCGGGTGAAAAAGCATTTTGTTGTTGTAAACGATCACGACGTCGGAATCGTTAGTGAATGGACGTGCAGTATGTACCGTAAGGCCGGTTGTGTCAAGATTGAGATATTTGCATAATAATTGAAGCCGTTCATCCACTGTTTTAAAGAACCAGTCAGATGGACCGTTAGTCAATTTAAGGTCACGCATGATCTCGGAGGGGATTTCTTCAAGGATCTCATCACAACTGTGCCCGATACTCACTGCTTTAGCCAGCTGATTTGCCACGTACACTGCTTCCTGAATAATCTTGTCGTACTGTGTGGTGGTTTTCATGATCCTTTCTCTGTTATGGTGGTGAAGAATTGCACAACTAATCAATGATGGAAAGTTCCACAGTGTTGTAAGATAGTGTCCAAGTTCTGCGTGCGTAAATCCCATCAATCGCTCTTCAGTTTCATAAAACGGAGTGTAGGATACCATGGACTGGTCAAGGAGTTTTGGAAATACCCAGTCAAAATTATTATCTAGAGGAATTTTTCCAAGATCATGCAGTAATCCGGCAATGAAAGCCAGTTCCGGTCTTCGGAAGTCAATATCTGCACATAACTTTTCAGCTATAAGGCCCACTGCCAGGGAGTGCAGCCAGAACTCACGTCTCTCAAATCCCCGACTTTTGTAAATATCAGGTGTTAATTCTATCAATGACAGGCATGCCATGATACTTCTGGTTTCCCTGAATCCCAGACGCACCACCGCTTCACGGATATCGGTTATCCGACCGTGCCTTCGGGCGTATTGGACGGTGTTTGAAATTTTTAGTACAGCAGAAGATACCGCAGCATCAGTCGATATGCATTTGGCAAGCTCGACACAACATCCGGCATCAGATTCAATAATATCCATGGCTTTTATAATGGTGAAAGGAAATGCCCAATGGTTCTGAAGTACGCTGCCGATTTCAGCCAGCTTTTTTTCTGCATTCACGGAATTATCAAACAAGCGTTCAGCAATTACTTTATTATGTTCATTACCATCCTTTTTTGACGGCTGCTCACTATCATTTTCTTCTGTGACCAGCAATTTCAATTTTTCCAGGAATTCAGAAAAGGCAAATGGAAATTGTATAGTCTGAATTTCTCCACAATCTTCATCTTTGGATTTTAGAGCAAGCTCCGAAAGAACCCTGATAAGAAGTCCATCAGGCTGTTTGGGAGTAATCAGAAGAATTGAAATTGCACGTGATCTAATCGATTTGCGAAGCCGTTCAGCAAGCAGAATATCTTTGCTGTTATCAGAAGAAACATCGATAACAACAACTCTGGGAAGCATCTGATTTGCTTTAATAGTTGCAAGATATGATGTATCTGCCTGTAAAATCTGATAGTTACATTGTACTAATCCAACCGAAAGAATGTCCCTGACTCTCTCACGTGGAGAGAATAGAAGCACAAGTGGGCCCTTGTTAGTACCACCAAAGATACCGGGAATCGATTTACGCACTATATCCTCCGGTTACATCCTGAATACACGATTATAGATTATACCCAAAGTCCGCACCGATTACAATGGAGATCTACTGGACCCGCTTTTTTCCCTGCTTCTCATACCATTGTTTCCATTTTTCCGGATCATTTCCGAAGTCCTTTCCGGTAAGCAGCCATAGCACATATGAAGCATTTTCGCGTACTGTGGCACTCTGATCACTGAGACCATCGATGAGCTGTTTCAGTTCAGTATGAAGACGTAAGGAGTTGCGGGCTTTTTCCCGTACTGTGGTATTTTCATCTTTAAGAAGCGAATACAATGATGGGATCGCCCTTGGATCCCTGATAAAAGAGAGTGCGGTAGCAGCTGCACCACGAACATCAGGGTTGACATCACGTAGTGCATTTACAAGGGGTACAATGGCAATGGTATCTCCAAGATACCCTAATGCCTCAACCGTTTTTTCCCGAACGTTGAAATTTGGATCCTCAAGTAAACCAATTATTTTTGCACTTGAATTAGCAGATCCTATTGCACCTATCGCTTCTACTGCATGTGCTCTGACCACTGACCGGTTATCACTAAGCAATTTTTCAAGTTCAGGCAACGCCCGTTCGCTTTGCAATTTTCCTAAAAGTAGTATTGCGTTGCAACGCACAGCAGCCTCATCATCCCGGAGTGCATCGATAAGCAGTTGTTCGTTTGATGGTTTGCAGAATGCTCCAAGAGCAACAGCCCGTACCGATCCATTCTTGTCCCGAAGCATTTTGAAAAGTATCTCAGTTTTTGAATTATCTTCAGAAAATTCAAGCAAACCAAACACAGCACTTCTTCTGACAAGTGCATCAGTACTGTTCAACCCATTTACAAGGGTGCGATACCCATTATCACCAAGATATGCCAGCGCTCTGGCTGCTTCAAGTGATGGCGCCAGCAGTCTCCGTACATCAGATGTGTCAATCCATACCGGAACAGGGGACTGTGATTGTGCTGTATCTGCGAGTAGAAGGCCCAGAGATGGAACAGCGCTATAAGCCCAATCCCCCATAGCTCCCAACATTCTGCAAGCTCTGCTTCTGCATTCCCACGATGATGCTTTTAGTGAATCTTTTAACATCGCAGAAGTGATATCTTCACTGACTGAAACTGCCGGTCTAGGTCTTCTGCCCGAAAAAGTCTCCTTTTTTGCAGAGAATTTCTGTTTCTCAGCGGTAGCAGGTAACATGACTGGTTTGACTGTTGATGAAAGTCTGTAGGTTTCACCATCAATCGATTTTATAACTTTTTTTAATATATTCAGTGATGTTCCGTCTGAATCGATAATGATGAAACGGTCATTCTCTGATAAGACCTTTCCTTTAAAAACAGTACCATTTTTTAGAATTATCGTCCGTTTACCATCACTTAACTTGACTGCTGAAGGAATAAATACGTTATCGGGAACATGTACTGGCTGTGCAGAATGCCCTTGCGTAACAGCAGGTAAAGGAATCATGGTGACCTGAACATCTTTCTGCTCCCTTATCGGTAATGGATCAGGAACAGGCTGTTGTTGCGTATTATGAGCTTTTGACGCAACTGCGGCTTCACTGACAGAATCTGCTTTGTTTGTAACTTGTAAGACTGAATTTTTTTGAGCTACTGCCAGAGATGGCTTTTCTGCAGATTTTTCGGTAGTAGTAATCGCAGGTTGCTCCTGTTCATCATCAAAACTGGAGATGTTAACAGCCGGTTTTCTGTCGGGTACAGCGTTAGAAACTGCTGCCGGAACGGTTTCGGATTTTATTACAAGGTTTGATGTAACAACAGGTTCTGATTTAATGGCTTTTTCAGTTATTGGAGCAGGTTCAGTTTTAACTTCAGGGGATGGAACTGCAACTGGAGCATCACTTGATTTTACTGTACCAGGCGTTTCTCCTTCTACTTCAATTCGGGCTATGGTGCTTTTATACAGATTCACCGGTGCTCCATCCCTGTTGAGTAGCATCATTTTACCTTTGTCACTGATTACAGTTCCATTGAATATCATACCGTTCTTAAGTGTGATCGCAAGTTTTTTACCGCTGTAATCAACAGTTGCTGTATCGGCTCCTTGTGGTGAAGGAACATTATACGTTACTGCAACTGCAGCGGTTTCATTGTAGTTCTTGAGTTCGGATCCGGCAATAAAGACTTTTCCATTAACAATTGCAATATCAGCTTTTTGAATCGTATTCGATATGTTGTCAATTGTAATAATGCAGACTGAACTGTTTTCAAAGGAAAGGTCGCCTTCGTAAACTTTACCGTTTTTCAATTTTATAGTAAGGGAATCAGATACTGCACCGGTAGTGATAAACAGAACAAAAATGATCCGTTTTAAAAAATGTATATCGATGAAGTTCATGAATATCCTGGATTTTTATAAAATCTCTTCGTGTTATAATTTATAAATTATATCATTAAAAGAAACGGCTTCCCTCTTTAAATCTACTTTTTCGCACATCGACTGAATATTAGAATGTAGTAAAAAGCATTTTCTTCTGATATAAGAGTCAGTTACCTCAATATATTTTACATTTAAACGTAGCACCTATTAATGGAGAAATCCTCACAGAGCTACCTGTATTTTAGTTCCTGAGTACCTCTGAAGGTTATAAATTTTTATGGATGTAATTGATTTTCATACCCATATTTTTCCTGATGATCTGGCTGAAAGAGCTGTCGCCAAATTAACATCATATTCACCCGAAACCCGAAATTACACTGACGGTACCGCAAGTGGTCTGCTCCAATCAATGGAAAAAAACGGTATCGGTCAGTCGGTACTTTTATCCATTGCCACCAAACCATCACAGGTTCATGTGATAAATCAGACTGCAGTAACACTCCAAAACAGGAATTTCATCCCTTTTGGCACACTGCATCAAGACATGGTACATATCAGTGATGAGATACGGTTTTTGAAAAGTAACAAAATCAAGGGTATTAAATTGCATCCTGAATACCAGAATTTTTATGTCACCGATCCAAAACTTATCCCTGTGTATGAACAACTGGAAGCAGAAGGGTTTATTGTGCAGTTTCATGCAGGGAAGGATCCGGGGCCTTTTACATGCGATCATGCACTCCCGGCAGATCTCAGAAAAATTCATGAGCTGTTTCCAAAAATGACAATGATTGCATCACATCTGGGAGGCTGGGGGCTCTGGGATGATGTTGAAAGAGACCTTTGTGGATTACCGATTTTTTTTGATACATCTGCAATAGCGCATTTTATCGATCCGGTGCAGTGTGTTCGTATTATCCAAAAACATGGTGTTGAACGTATTCTGTTTGGATCCGATTCCCCCTGGTTTGATCAGGAAGATGCGCTCCATTGGTTACTGCAATTATCTCTTAGCGACAGTGATCTGGAATGTATTGTTGGAAAAAATGCGATGAATGTACTGGCATAGTAGTTATTACTGTTATATTTTTTAGCGTTACAGGATTTTTTGAAAGGAACCTATGCATCCCGAACTCTTTAAAATTTTTAATTTTCCTATCCATTCCTATGGAATGATGTTAGCCCTCTCGTTTCTGGTTGGAATCTGGATCTCAACCAGTATTGCTAAAAAGAGGAATCTCAATCCCGAGATAATTTCTGATCTGGGACTTTGGGTGATTCTTGCTGCCATTGCAGGTGCAAGGCTCTATTATGTGATTTTGCACTTTGAAGAGTTCCAGAACGATCTCACATCGATTTTTAATCCATTTCAGAATGGAATGGTTGGAATCGGCGGCCTGGTGATGTTGGGTGGTCTTCTGGGAGCTATTGCTGCCGGATTTATCTATTTCAAAATTAAAAAAGCATCATTTCTTCCATACGCGGATGTTATTGCACCAAGTGTTGGTCTTGGTATCTTTTTTACCCGAATCGGATGTTTTCTCAACGGGTGTTGTTACGGAGCACCTGCAACCGGCTCATGCTCAGTTCACTTCCCGCCGATCAGTCCGGCAGGACATTACCAGGTACAGATGCATGCTTCCGGTTTATATCCATCACAACTGTATGAATCTCTTGGTGGACTTGTTATTGCCGGCATTCTCTTTCTTCTCATGCGGAGAAAATCTTTTACAGGATTTCTTTTCTACATGATGGGTTTAATGTATTCCGTTTTACGCTTTTTTGTAGATTATAGCAGGTACTATGGTGATGGAGAACGTCTTGGCCCATTTAGTCATAACCAGGTGATCTGCATAGTCATGTTTGCGATATTTTTAGGTCTCATTATCAAAAATATGCTGTTTAAGAAGGTAGAAACCAGCAGTAGTGCGTCGCAACCTGTTCAGGCACCTGTAAATGAACCATCAGAATCTCTGGAAAAAAAGTAGCTCATCTCTACTGCATCGTTTCAGTGATTATTTTTTTCCACCTCTCTGTATTCTGTGTGATCAGCCCAGAGACCACCATCACCGGTGGTTCTGCAGGGCATGCAACGATCTGCTCGTAAACAAACACAACGAACGTATTGCATGTCCAGTCTGCTCCGTTAACAAGCAACACCATACATGCAATTGCGATATCGAATCCCCTTTTTCGTTTACTAAACTTTATACAGTATTCGATTATGATCAGATAACGCAATCAATTATGCATAACATCAAGTATAGAGGGAAGAAACGACTTGCCTACGACATTGGCTGTCAGTTTGCGAACCAGTTGCCAGTCAACTTTTTAAAACCTTTTGATATTTCAATCCCGATACCGCTTCACTGGATGCGCAGACTCAGCAGAGGGTACAATCAGGCAGAATATTTTGGAAGGGGAATCCTTGATGGTGCAGGTTGCAAAATTCCACTTCGTTCAGACATAGTCAAGCGTACCCGATCTACTGGTACCCAGACCAAACTGGATAAAACATCAAGAAGTCGTAATATGTCCGAGGCATTCACAATAACGAATGCAGAAATGATAAAAGGGAAACATGTACTGTTGTTTGATGATGTTGTCACAACTGGTGCAACAGTTAATGCCTGCAGCAGGGCTCTGCTTTCCAGTGGATGCGCATCGGTTCAGGTATGTGCGCTGGCACGCGATTAAAATGGAATTTTTACTCCAAAACTCAGAGTGCTGCCGTATGCAGTGTAATTGTATCTGAGCGTTTCATCTTTATTTTTCCAGCTGTAAAATGGTATCAGGTTATAGGAAAAACCATACTCCATCAGTACTGAAACACGGTCGAAACTATACTCGACACCACCGCCAAGGATTGCCCGCGCTGTAAATGGGTCAACATCATCCTTTTTTATCTGGTATATATCATTAAAACCATCCTGATCATAATTTACGAGGAAGTCAAACGAGATTCCTGCTGCCAGATAGGGTGTTACACGATCAAAATGAGCATTTGCTTTAAATGTATACCCTAACCCAAGATATTGAAGTGACACTGTTCTGGAGCGGCTGATAATGAAGATAGTATTAACTTCTTCACCCCGATTCTGGTAGTATGATACAGCAAATGAGTGTGTAATAGCCTTATTGTGAGGTAAATCTATATAAAAAGACAATGCAGGGCTTGTTCCAGTCTCAAAGGTATGAGTTTCGGAATCGTCATTAGCTTTTACGTAATACCGTATGGTACTGAAATAAGGGCCGATTTTTATCCCGAGAGATTTTTTCTGTTGTTGTGCAGAATGTGATACAGCAATAAAACTTAAAACGATAACTATCGCATTAAAAAATTTCATGATTACTCCTGTATTGTTTATTTCGAAACCAGCATATTTGAAATATACACTAATTTTTATGCATAATAATGAATTATACTCGAACAACTGAAAATAATTTCAAAAAATCAACAGATATGATTTGGTGCAATAAGTTATTTAAGTTATATAAAAAAAGTTATGTTCGGTTTGCGTTAAGTTTTTTTTTTCAGTATTATTGAGGTAATGCGCGCAATAACGATTATGTAAATTTTGAAAAGGTGGCTGAAGTTTTTACTTTTGTGCCATTTAGATCTTCTTGAAGGAGAAAACTGTATGCGTGTCAAGTCATTAGTTATGACCGTTTTGATGGTTATTTTTTGCCTTTGTTCATTTACGTTTGCTGATTCCATAAAGTTGAGTGGTAGCGTTGTTGACAGTTTGGATGGGGCAAAGCCGTTAAATGGTGTACTTGTTTCTATTGCTCACACTCTTTATCGAACGACAACCGATTCGCTGGGACATTTTTCCATTGAAGCACCTTCTTCGGTTAAAACCATTAAAATATCATCACTCCGGAAGGCAATAGGGCAGGTTACTTTTAACTCCCGGCTGAATACTGTCGATGTTTCACATGCGCCGAATGTGAAGACAGTGGCTCTTTTTGATCTTAAGGGATCACGCTTATTTTCTGCTGAATTTACAAAAGGAATTACCATCCGTTCTGTTCCCCACTACGCCAACAATGTTGGTATAGTGAAAATCACTTCAAGCGATAATTCATGTTACAGTTTCAGGCTATCTGCATTTCAATCTCAATCAATGTTCAGGATATCAAACATATCCGGTACTCCTGAACGGCAGGCTGCTCAGAGTATCGACAGTGTAAAACTTCTGTTTCGTCATGATGACTATTTCCCGGTTCAGTCACTCATTACATCTGCCACAGGTTCATATTCAATCTCCATGAGTCCGGATCCCAAACGGTATGTATTCGACCCCACAAAAATATATTCCTATCACTTCAAGGTTACTCCATCAGACTCAATTTTTATGGAGCGAAATGCACTTAAAGAACAGTATGTTCCTGCTGATTTCACGTTCAACGATTCTGTAATTGGCAAGGTGGGATTACGATTTAAAGGCTCACAGTACTATCTGCTCAAGCAGTGTTTTGATACTACCGGCAGAATTACTGATAGTACTCAATGTTTGAAGGTCTCTTTAAAAGTGAAATTTGATAAGTACAACGACAGCCTTCGTTTCTATTCGTTAAAACGTCTTAATATGCATGGTATGTCTGATGATGATAATAAGATGCGGGAAATGATCAGTTACAGAGTATTCAGAGATATGGGGGTTTATGCTTCAAGGACAGCATATATCAAAGTTTATATTAATGATGCTTTCTGGGGAGTCTTTCTTGCTGTTGAAGAGCTTGATGGTAGATTTACAAAGTCGCGATGGCCTGAAGGTGGTGACGGAAATCTTTATAAAGAGATGTGGCCGACATACCACACTGAAGTAGAACTACGGAAAGGGCTTGAAACAAACGATAATCCGGAGGATTCCGCAGATGTTAAAAACATGTGGAATTTCTGCAGGAGAGTTATTCCCCAATTAACGGCTGAAAATTTTAAGTCGTCAATGAAACCATACATGGATATAGACTACTGGCTCCGTTATATCACGGTCGACAGGGCAATTCATAATGCAGATGGTATAATGACGTGGTATCTTGATACAACTTCCGCCTGGTGTGGCAACCATAACTTTTATATATATGAAAATGAAGGGCCCTTAAAAAAGTTATGGTTTATTCCATGGGATCTACCCGGAACCTTGACTCAAAAGGATATGATCATTGATGACTATAACGTTCCGGAATGGAATGTCAAACCAGCTAATTGTGATACCGCATATCAGATCTGGGTTGGCGATTTCGCCCGTGCTCCAAACTGTGACCCCCTGATCGGGACTACTGCTGAGGCCATGTGGCCTGAATTTGTTGCAACAGGAGAACAGCTGCTGTCTACCACCTTTACTGCAGAGCGTCTTCAGGTAATGGTCGATACGTATAAAGAACTGCTGAGTCCAGTAATTGAAAAAGATCCGACAGTCAATTTTGAAAGGTGGAAAAAGGGTGTCGATTACCTTCGTGAATCGATGCCGGTTCTCAATAAAGGGTATGATGATTACATTCACGGGAAAACTGAAAGTGGGGAAGCGAAGTAATACATTAACACATCATTTGAGATATTCAGGCAGGGACACGTTGCAACGTGTCCTTACAACGTATAATTACGATTACTGAATAGAAACCACAAACATGTTTTTCCAATTCTTGCCTGTGATATAAAAGTGTCCATTAGTATCACAGGCAATTCCGTTGAGTACCGACTGTTCACTACTGGCAGCCTCCTTGGCAACCAGATCTGAGCAGTCGATTATTCGGGTAACGATTCCTTTTGAAATATCAATTTCAAAAATAAAATCACTGAACCATACATTGGCGTAAAGGGTGTTTCCAACAAGTTCCAGTTCATTGATATTTATCAGCGGTTTTCCGGCCATGGTAACCAGGATGGTACGAACTGCTTTAAACTCTTTGTTACGGACAGTAATAATATTGGATCCATCACTCATATACAGAAAGTTATTATCGCTGGTTAAACCCCAACCTTCGCCCTGGTAGTCCAGTGTTCCAGCCATTCTTAGTTCCGGAAATGTATAAATTATGCACAACTGTTCCCTCCAGGTTATCTGGTAAAGCAGGTTCGAGAACAGCGCACATCCTTCGGCGAAGACGTCGGGAACCGGTATCGACTTTTCTATTGTACCGTTGGTATCGAGACACCTCATGGTAGATTTACCGACGATCCCGGTACTTTCATATAATTTGCTACCATGGAAGAACAGGCCCTGCGTAAAAGCTGCAGTATCGTGAGGCATAACTCTGAGTATTGATGGCTTAATTTTTGGAATTGATGAAAAGTCCGGGCGTGATTCGATCTGCTGCTGTTTTTTGCCGCATGAGATCACTGCAATTGAACACAAAATAATTGTAAAAAAATGTAATGAACGAATCATAAGGTTTGTCCTTGCATGCACAAATGTATCGTAAATATATCAGACAGAATCGGAAATGTTTATCACAGGTGGCTTCGAGAGCATTTCGACTCAGCTTAAAGGCCACCTCAGCCACCTGTTTTCAAATTCCCCAGAGAATCGAAAACAGCGCTTTTTTCTCCAGAAAATAGTAATTAAAATCAAGTACGAAATTTAAATCGAAAATATAATTTTTAACATATCCAAAGATAAGAGAAGCATGCAATCCGTGATCAAGGTAAAGACTGTCACTGTAGGAGTACTTTTTGAATGCATTACCGGTAAGTTTTCCATTCTTCAGGAACTCTTTAGTAGTAAATGTACTCAGTGAATAACCGACGCTGCCATATAGTGCATCCCAGTAATGAATGAATTTACTATTAATATCTTTAAAAATGGGGAAACGATAATCCAATCCGCAAATGGCCTGATAATATTTATGAGAGCTGCTGAATCCATCAAATTTATCCTCAAAACCAGAAAGGGGTAATGTTGTGTCAAGAGAAAGAGATAGAACCGATGCTGAAAGCTGAAGCGCGCTGTATTTAGCAATCTGAAATGCGTGAGAACCGGAAATAGCAGTGGTAAAACTGTTGTGCTGTTTAAAAGTTGAAGAGTCCTCACCATTAAATGTTTCAAATGAAGTCTCCAATGGAAATCCTGATGGAATAATAGAAACGCCAACACTTGAGAGATCCGCGCCGTTATATCCTATATCATTATTGATATACCCGCTTCTTATCCAGTAAAGAGAGATTGGTATCTGATATTCATACGTTTTACCAAAGGGTGACCATGAAAAATCCACAGCTGTTGATCCATACAGATCCCTGCAGATTTGCATGTCAACTCCAAGATTGGCAGTCAAGTTTGCCGGTAAAATAAACATGAGCATCGCCAGATCAGCACCGAAACTGATATTCAACGGACCAAGTTCATTGCTTATCCCAAAACCAGGTGCAACATAGGGGATAAACGGCAACCCACCGGCAGAACTGCTGTCCTCACTGGATTGTGAAGAAGAATAGTTTCTGAGATTTCTGTTCATTGCTGATCGCATCGCATCGGGAATCGCGGGCTTAGAAGTCCGTTCCTTCTTTGTCTGCGGATCTTTTATTAAGGATTCAAGGTTTCTGGTAGAAATTGCCGAAGCTGAATACCGATTGTTATTTGTAGTGCTTGTTTCAGTAAAATCTCTGAAAAGCCCAACATCAATTTTAAGCCCGAAATTCTTCTTATGTAATGCATCCGATTTCGATGACTGAAGTCGTGCGACGATCTGAAGCATTGCGGTGTCGACATCGGGAATGAACTGTTTGGAAATCAGGCTGCGGTTAGTGAGATAAGCACCCATGAGATTGAGTCCCCAGAGTGATCTGAGAAAAGTCCCCTGATAAGGGTGTGACTTGATGGTCACTTTACCTTTTGGAGTGGGCAGTGCAGAAAATGTGCATCGGTATGATGACGAATCGGGAGTGTACTCATATGACATCGGGCTGATTTCAACTATTGAAAACCCTGCAGAGCCATATCGTGATGCAATGATTTTTCCATCATCGGTTCGATACGGTGTAAAGTAACCGCCGATAGCATCGGTATGGCGTTTTAAATCACCACCGGTTGAATCAATAGAGTAAATGTTGAAAATCCCATCAAAATCAGCACTGAAATAGACTCTGCCATCACTGGCACTCATCGGGGTTTCAATCTGTGCAAAAGAGCTGAACAGCTGTCTGAACTCGCCACTTCTGTTCATAAAAAGCTGAGATTTACCATCGATAAGTTTTGTGAAAAAATAGGCATTGTTATCAAAACTGCACGGAGCAACATGCATCACCGTTTCTCCAATAGACGTATTGGCTACAGATTTGAACTCTCCATTATCGATCGAGTACATATACAAACCAAATTTACTGTTAACATATCGTACACAGAGCAGCTCTCTGCCATCAGGTGATACTGCAATATCATACACTCTTGCATCGTGCGTCAGACGATTTTTACTCCCCGATGTAAGATCTATGCAGTAAATATCATTGAGAAATGAACCATTCGCATTTGGAACGCGTGATTTTATGAAATAGATCTTTTTGGAATCTGGTGAAAATGCCAATGCCGTATGAGCATAGTTTTCTTTAAATTGTATTTTACCACTTTTTACATCTCGTATATAAAGATCGGTTCTGCTTCCGTCATCCTTGCCACTGGAAAAATATGCCATATAGCGCCCATCAGGGGAAAGTTCCGGTGAGAGGTTGTATGTTCCAGATGAAACAAGGACTTTATCCACTGTTGCTTTTCCAGAAACCATATCTTTGTAATAATTCTGTAAGGAATCTCGCCATTGAGAGTAAAGTTTACGCAGTGAATATCCGGTAAAATCGGTAAAATAAGTTTCAAAATGGTATGCATTTTCTGAGCAATTCTTAAATAAACGATACAATTTTTCGGGACTGATCTTCTCTTCAATGTATTTTGTAAAACTAAAACCGTGATTGTAGACCATTTCATTTCCTAAACCGTTATGGTTAAAATGGCCCATTTCATCAAGCGACAGTGCCTTGTTGTCAATGATTGCACACCGAAGAACCATATCGCGACGGGAATCCCAGCAATCATTTCCCTGATGTTCTGTTTCGAGTTGTGCGATACCTTCAGTTAACCAGTTTGGAAACGAAGAGATTCGCAGAATCGGATTATTTACAACAATTGTTTCATCGGGGGACTGAAGCTGCGCTCCAATGGCAATGTCAAGCATCTGCAACCCTTTTTTATTTTCAAGGCTGATTATATGTGTCAGCTCATGCGTTATCACATTTCTCAGCCAGGTGTTATTGGAACGCAGGTCAAACCGGGAATCAGGAACCCAGATCATAATATTTGAAGATGTCCATTCGGCCCATCCGTTACTGTAATCGTCATAGTCGGCTATTGAGAGATTTATCTTATCTCTCAATTTATATCCGTATAGTTTGTTGATTGCAGCATACACCTCTTCAGCAATTTTCCATGTCGGATAGACTGCTGCTTCAACCTTGTCGTAATAATTGATTTTAAAATGTTCGGTAGAAACTGATTTCCACTTAATTTCGGGATGATTGAATGAAAAAACGGTTGAAAACAGAACTACAGTTACAACAATACCTTTCCAGGCATGAATCATCATTTTATTCACCTCTATCGTAAAAAACAGGTTAAACTTCATCAAAAAACACGTACAGGTCCTTGGTTAAAGGTACAAGAGGTGATATCTGATGAGATCTGCAATTTAAGTATTAATATACAACCTAAATATTGTCTGCGGAAGGGGTGAATTGATAGCAGCATTATGCAGCAAAGTAAGAGGATTGCTGCATGATGAAAATATGTTAGAAATAGAAGTTAAAATTCAGGCCAAATTTAAAGGATGGGAATTTAATTTCCTGTGTGTATTCTGGTTCGCTGGAATTAAAATCCAGTCCTAACTCATCAAAATTAAAATTTGTTTCATAGGATGGCCAGAAAGACCATACACCTTCAGCACCAATTCCAAAATGGGCACCAATCAAAAATTCGACACCAGCGCGTAACCCAGGATTAAATTTAAAATCAATGTCAGTTTCTTCATTGGATTCGTCAATGAGCCCACCATCCCCGCTCACACTGCTGATGGTATAGGAGTAGTTAGTGATTGGCATAGCAAAATTAGTAAAACCCCCGATATTAATTTTAACAGGATAAATTCTTTTAACAAATGCAAGGCCAAGATGAATCATCGGTACACCATAGGTAATATCGAATCGATTAACATCCCCGGCGTTTGAAAAACTGTCTTTTACTGTAAATGCCTCTGATTCAAACATATATCCCGGGCCTATTGAAAAATTTACCGCTGATCCCATTTTGATCTGAAACCGTATCTGGAGATTCACTAAAGGTGTCTTGTCGTGGTTGTAGACTTTTTCTTGATAGTAGTAGTTTAAGCCACTGCTGGAATCTTTAACTGCGACACCATTTACAAGACTATCATTAATGTAGTGTTGGGCTGGTGCACCGATCTCCATAACAAAAGATACTCCGAAGCGGTTCTCATTCTTATCCTTGTTTTTCCCGATCTCTTTTACCGGTTCGGGCTTTTTCTCTTCAATTTTTTCAACTGTATCAATATCAGCTACAGCGGTTGTTTCTGGTGCTTCTTGTTTCACATCCTCCTCCTGGGGTTCCGGAGATGCTTCTATTGCCGGAGTCGGAGCTTCTGCTGCGGCATCAGGCTTGGCTTCATTTACAAGCTGGTTGGCAATATAGGGAAGTTTGTTGACAAGGTCTTCAATCTCACCTTTGACGTCAACGGAAACGACATTGATCACCTTGGATGTTTGCACATCAATGGCCCGTACATTGACCATAAACATCGAGCCAAGTTTGCCCAGTGATCCGACAACGAGATGTTTAACACCAAGCATCTGACCCATTTCCACCAGACATGCTTCATCGGTACAAGCTCCCGATTGCTGGAATCCCTGCTCTTTCAGGATCTCCTGCATCTGGTCGCGTTCCATGATTGTTACTTTTCCGGTTTTGAACAGTTCGCTGCGAAGCCGATCTGATATAATCTCACTTTCACCATCATTTACACCATTTCCGGCTTTGAGATTTATTAAAGCGGTGGTGACTTTCTGGTTCGAAGTTGCCCCGTCCTGAGAAAATGCTGCTGTTCCAGCTATCATCAACAAGAAAAAGAGTACATGATGCATGGTTAATCCCCTTAAAAATTGGAATATAATTTTATCCCATTTAGATTTTTTTCAAAATGTTAAAAAAGTATACCATGGAAAATGGGTGTCATCAATTATGTTTTTCTTCTATCTAACTTGTTATATGCTGATTCCTCTTGATTCGTTCGCTGGATATTAGTATATACTAAGATGAATTAGTGTCAAAAATTAAGACACAAAGCTCTTTCACCAGGCACCTATTTCGAAAAAAGGACTTCATAATGGCCTTTGCTTATGACCATGAAAAATTCGTAGCTAAGAACCGCTCTCTTGCATCTGCTGAAGAGCTTAATTCCAAGGACAAAAAACTTGAAAAAAAAGGGTATTCAAGGATTAAAGAGAATCAGGAAGGATCCTGTTTCAAGTGCAAGCTGAAAAATGGGTGCAGTGAATTCAGAGCAAAGAGAAGCGGTGGTTCTACTGGTGTAGTCTCCTTCGGAGGAAACGAACATTTTATCTGTGATAAATTTACACCAGCACCATCTGAATCAAAAACAATGTCGGATAAACAGATTAAATCATTACTGAAAAATACCAAACGTTCTCTTAAATAGCCTGAGTTCTTTTTCTGAGGTGTTTCTTTTTGTTACCACCTCCGAATAATCAGGTATGATCTCAAATAAATATTGAATCTGTTTCTGTTACCAGATTCAAAGAACATGCAATTATTTATTTAATTCTCAAACTATTTTCATCAAAAATTTTACTATATTTGAGATAGTAATTCCAACCTCTGTTTTTGTAGAATCCTCCCCCTTCGGGGGATGAACCTGGGAGCCGCCGTAATGGAACAATCGCCGCTTGAATTATACGAAACTGCCTATAAACTGCACTATGTTGAAAATCGTATTGCTGATGCACTTTTACATTATCAGAAAATCATCGAGGTTTTTCCTGATTCGAATGAATGCGGGTATGCGTCAATTCAGATTCAAAAGATCAAGGCTGAAAATCTTGCACACGAACTTAAAAAAGCCGGAAAAATTCTTCATCCGGTCTCGATGATCGCTCTGATCGTTGGTGCCCTTTCTCTTTTACTCTCTACGACATTTGGAATTATTTTAAACAAGAAAGTCACGTTAGAAAGTAACCGTTCCACACTGACACTCAAAGCACTCAGCAGAATGCAGAGCGGTGATAATGAAGGTGCACTGAAGATCCTTACGGAACTAAAATATATCTCCAGCAAAAATATTCTGCCCTTTGAACTCTCAGCAGATATCTTGTGTAAACAGAATAAGTATGCTGCTGCAAGAGAAGAATATTCGCTTTTTTACAAGCTGAATCCCCGATATGTACCATCCGATGCTGAGAAAAAAACTGTTCAGAAGATCGATGATTTAAAATCCGGGGATAAAAAGAAAGGCTCTTCTAAGAAAACTGATAATGTCTCCCTTAATGTCACACCGAAAAGTACCGTTCCGGTAGTCAAAAAAAATAACGCAAACGTCCGAGTGACCGATAATTTCAAGCAACAACTAATAGTTAATTCTGACAGCATCTCTTATTTTTAATATATGGATATTACCTTCAAAACAAAAAAAATGGTTGAGAACGGGCTGGTTCTTGATGATCGTGGGAGCTGGATACCGCTTATTGATAAATTGCGGATGGAGCGGTTTTTTATCGACCATCTTGCCACAGGTGAAGTACTGCGAAATAAACGTTGGGTTACTGTCGAGGAAGCCAAAGCGATAGATAAGAAAGTTAATAGTCAGCCTGCACCAGAAGTCGCTAACCCAAAAGCTGAAGCGGTTAATCTACCCATACAGACTGCAGATAAGCAGTCACAGGAAGAGGTCGTGTTGCCGCATATTGTAAAGGATATTCCGGTACAGCCGAAAAACGATGAGTTTTCTTTTAATGATTTCCTTAGTGATAGTGATCCGGTAGTTGAACCGGAAATGGAAGAAACAAATCATAGTGATATTACCCATGAGCATTGCTCCATAATGATTAAAGAGGGTGAACAGGCGGATGTAGCAGATACGGTTACTGAAGAGGTGCTACAGAAAGAAGCTCCTGTTGAGGTTGCTCAGGAGAAGTACAGTTCACCAGAACCTGACGTTACAGAAAATGAACTGGTTGAAAAGGCACCCTCTGTGGAATCGTTGTTTGTCGATCATTCCGAACATGAAACCGTTATACTACCATCAAGTAAACTGGAAGATCTTGAAAAAGTCGATGACAACCTGATTGCGGTAACAATGGCAAGAACTACTCGTAAAATCCCTGTAGTTAAATACAATGAAGATATCGATGAAATTCTTGAGTCTATCGAAGAGTTTGATGAATGGGAAAAAAAAGCTCGCAAACGTCAGGCTTTATTCTTTGCCATAGCAAGCGGTGTCGCTGCAATTATCGGATCTTCAGCTATTATTCTATTGATTTTGATATGATTTATTCATTTCCACAATTCTCACAGGAGAAATAGTTATGCACTCTTTAAAACGTACGGTGACAGTGATTGTAGCCGGTACCTGTATTCTTTCTTCACTTTCCGGATGTTCAAAAAAGCCTGATGCAGAACTTGCGGCTGCAAAAGCGGCGATTCAAGCTGCTAAAGATGCAGGTGCTGATATATACATGTCCAAAAATTACCAGAACATTCAAAAAGCGTTTGAAAATGCAGAACTGGAGATTGCCAAACAGGAAAGCAAATTTGTCATGAACCGCAAGTATAAACAGGCTACTGAACTTTTGAAAAAAACGGCAAGCCTGGCAACCGAAATTGCTGGTGAAGCACCAAAAGTTAAAGAAGCTGCAATTTCTCAGGTAAAAGAAAATCTCGGGCTTGTAGATGGTATGCTGAAAGAAACTGCTGCTGATATCAAAAAGTGCGCTCGTAAAAAAGATAAAGCTGTTATTGAAGAGTTAAAAGCCGATCTGGCTAACGCCGAAGCCGCAGCTTCACGTGCTGCAACCGAATTTAAAGGTGGTGATGCCCTCAAAGCGTCAGAATCACTCAATGAAGTTCAGATGTATATCAAAAAAATTACCGATACGCTTAAACCTCCAAAAGAACCAGAGATGTAACCGATAGCTTCTAACTAAAAATTTTAAAAAAGGCCTTCGGAGTGATCCGGGGGCTTTTTTTATAAGAATTGATATGTGTAAATTGTCAATAATCTGGTGTGGACACACGCGATTATCATGTTATATCATTTGCTTCCAATGGCAAAAAGGCAGGAGTATTCCTACCTTTTATATGCAATTGCTGTTGATACTTTGTGTACATGATATTTTGATACGGTCATATATCATAAATACCATTGGCTTTAAAGAAATCAGCGACCTCCGGAATGAAATCAAAAACCACACCGTCACTGAACGATCGCAACAGTTTCAGGTATTCACCATGTGTCCATATGTGCAACAAAAGTAATATCCTTTGATATTGTGCGGTAAGCTCACTCAAGCGCCTCTGCTCTTGGTTGACCAATGCTGATGGTGACTGTTAAGTTATAAATGGGAAACTCATCGATGGATCAATAATCACCGGTGATGCATTTGTAAAAATTTCCGCCTAGTTTTTCGGAGAATAGCTCTCTGCGCGAAATAGAACAGATGAATTGTTAACTAATGAAAACTCATGCGATTCTATGGTTATTTTCTCCGGTATGTACCATTTGAAATTACTCCGTTGAGAAGTATAGTAGGGGATTGATACGCTATTGAGTCTGAGCCAGTTTTTTCCTTTATTGGGAGAAACTTGCACGTTTTAGAGTAATAATCATTTCTGTTACCAATACGATTCAGCTCAATTCGCTTATCACTCGGATACTGTAAAAATATCCGGCCATCGATCATTTCCGCTATGAAATGTCAGTCTGACAAAATTCTTATTCTTATCTGTATGAATATTCCAGATATATACCTCATAATCAAACATATCATGTTCATGGCCACTTTGTGTCGCGCACCATACAAGCCAGTTTCCGGTGTGATCGATTTTGGGGAAATATTCGTGAGAGCGCCTGCCTGGCAGATCCATAAATCTCATCTCTTTGGGAATAGAAAGTCCCTTAAAACTGTTTTTGGGTTTTCCATTTTCATCCACATCAAAAGCAAGAACTTCAGTTCCACCATTTCCCTGACCTTCATTCATGCGTAAAATTCTCTTTCCATCAGGAAACCAGTCGCTCTGACATCCTGCACCGGTTTGATACCACTCTTTTTTCTCGATATTCCATACACCGGTCTCACGTGATGATCCTCGTAAAGTGATCGCAATTTTTTTTCCATCAGGAGACAGGTTCGGTTCCTGTGAATAGGTACCTTTTTTGATCGATACTGCAGCATCAAATATTTCAGCTTCAGTGTTTAATTTTAAATCCTTGATAATAACTTTGGGGCCTCTGGCAAATACAATTGAATCACCACCAGGTCTCCAGGTACCCCAGCATCCATTTTCTGCAACCTGTTTTTCATCTGTTCCATCAACTGAAATCGTATAGAGGTCCCACCGGTCAAACACATCCGCTTCACTTTCCCGTTCCCACCCCGCTTTACATCTGGTAAATAGTACCGTTTTTCCATCAGGAGAAAATCGTGAGAACCAGTCGACATGATCGCTTTTTGTGAGTTGTTTCTGATCGGTGCCATCAGCATTCATTATCCAGATATCGTGTTTACTATTGGAACGTGATGAAGACCATACTATCTTTCCCTTTACTTTGTTTTTAAACTCATCAAGAGCTTTTTTCTCTTTTCCGTCTGGCTGAACAGCTGAACCTGTCGGAGCCTCCTGTGCGACAACAAAACAAAAGACAGAAACAATAAATAACAATGTTTTTTTCATGAAAAAGACTCCTTTATGTCAAATTGTTTATTTTTATATTCCATGCATTATATGTCATACAAAATTATTCCGGGAATTTTTCCCAGTTCTGTGAATAATTATAAAGGTCACGGGCAACCATCATATAAATCACCAGATGCTTGTTTGGAAGTGTTTTCTCCCTCGCACGCATCGCTTTACTTCTCACCAGTGGTCCGCCACCCCAGCTGGTGATAATGTCGACAGGAATGCTGGATTTTTGAGCGATATGTGCACCAACGCCGGCCCCTTTACAATCGACCGATTCAAAAACGCCTGTAAAACTGTCACCTATAAGCATAACAGGTGCATTTGCATTGTTTCCTTTATACAAAGTACCATCAGAAGTGATGACCTGCTGAGCTTTAAGTTGTACCGCCTGATATTTCGTTTTGCTCTGTTCCGGTATTCGCTCAACAATATCACCCTGCCGCTCAAATGTGGTATCCTTCAATTGATACATTACTTTCTCAAGGCTGTTATACCAGGAATAGTTTTTAATACGGTCTGCAATCAATTTTGCTGCTATCTGCAACCCACGATTTGTCCAGTGTGTATCCTGCAATTGATACAGAAATTCATTACCTGTAGTATCATCTGTACGTGCTTCAAGGAAATATGGCAGCAGATCAATAACTTCGATTCCTGAAGCCTGAAGATCAGCTAATATCTTTCTACTGTACGGATTTACGTATTTTACTATCGGAGCAGGTATTGATGAACTGATTTTATCATAATACACCTCTTCTTTGTTTGGGACCACAACAAAGAGTAAATTAACATTTTTATCCTTAAGGTAATTTTTGAAGTCAACCAGATTGGGAACAGGATTTTTTTCGGGAGTCTGAGTACTGTAATCTTTCCCGAACATATATTCAAAGGACTTTCTGAAAAATAACCAGCCGTTGTCTCCTTCAAGACCCATTTGCTCTGCAGGAAATGTAGACAGCCATTTTGAGGCACCATTTAAAAACGGACCATTTTTCTGATACCACTCGTCATATGATCCAAATTCAGTAACTTCCTGGTGAAACCGAGTGTTGTTTTTAGTAAAATTATCGGATAGAGAGGTATCTATTTGAGAGATGGTTGCTGGTTGCTGGTTGTTTTTTGCAGGTTCAACTGCAACATCTGCCTTTATTTCTTCGTCAATAATATAGACATTGTAAATTGGTTTATCAGGTGAAACCGGTTTTCCTTCGATAACGGCAAGTGGGTTTGAAAATTTTTTGCCACACAGTTCTTTGATCACTTTTTTGCTGGTAGATGCAACAGGCCATTTCGCAGATTCTCCTAGTTCAAGAATATCGGTATTTTTTGTTGGATACCAATAGGATGCCAGGTCGGTGATCCAATCGGTCATCTCTTCCTTATCGAGAATTCTGGCAGTATATTCCTCTTTAACCCAGTTCACCACTTTTTTCAATGAATCCGGATCGATGGTTGACAGATTAAGTATACCGTAAATTTCCCTGAATCCGTCATTATCCTCATCCTGAACATTTGGTAAAAATGAAACCCAGTTGCAGAATTCAACTTTCACCCATAGTTCGTTCTGATTGTTTTCTTCATGAAGATAAGCTGTTGTTATCTCCTGATATGGCTGATAAACGTCCGGGTCAGCCCACTTATATGATGCTATTTTAGATCCCATTTGCTGTAATTTATCATCTTTAACTACATTCCATAGTTTTTTTATGAATGGTTTCCATGCAAGTGGCGTGTTTTTTTCGATATCGGAAAGTGGAGTCGCGTTGATATTGTCTTTTATGTCCGAAAGAGTATTTTCAAATGTAATTTTATCCAATTCGGGTGTCGCCGGCTTATTTTTCAGCTTCACTTTAACAGCATCCAGAAGAACCGGATTTTTATCATACGCAGCAAAATCAAGATTTGCCAGAGTCGGTTGTTCGATGTGACGAACTGTTACCCGGGATTTTATTCTGTTAAATTTACAGGTAAGATCTGAATACGGATAACCTGATACGCTTACTATACTTAATAAAACAAAAAAAGGCGCCACTTTGAATACCATTGCCAATCCTCTCTTATTCTTTGGAATTTGCCGTAAAATCGATCTTTTTCCAACCCATATCTCCAAAACGTAAATCACGTTCCACAAATTCCCAGATTACAAGTTTTTTATTTTTCAAAAGAGTCTTCTTTCTTTCTAATATCTGCCTTACGATCGTAGAAGCTCCACCATCATTAACTATTGATGCTACAGGTTCGCCCAGTCTGTACGCCAGATGCGAAATCCAACCTGCACCTCGCGGCTCATCAGTCTGATATATCCTGGAAAAACTGTCGCCCAGGATCAAAATATTTGACTTCCTATAATCATCTTTGTACAGGTTTTTCGAAATAATTGTTCCTGAATCATCTCTGACAACAGAGTAAACCTGATAGCATTTCGTTTTTTCTGCTGGAAATGCTACCTGCAGTTTACCTATATTAAAATCGGTCAACTTTGTCATCGCTCCTACATCACCGATTCTTTGCACTTCTACAGTATCAATAATGTAGTCATATCTTTTATCTTCTGAGTACCAGCTTTTCTTTTTAATTTCCCGGGAGACAATTTCTGACGCCAGCATTGCTCCTCTTGGTTTCCAGTGGGTATCCCTTTGAAGATACAGAGAATCACCATAACGAGTATCATTTTTCCGTTCTTCAAGAAACGGTTGGAAAAGATCAACAACATCGACTCCATTATGTCTTAATTGCTGTAAAAATTTCAGGGAGTGTGAAAATTTACGGTATGTATCGATTTCCGGGATGTTACCAATAAGATCCGGGTATATACTTGGTTTGCCTGGAACAATTACAACTAACAGTTCTATCCCCATTGATGACAGTTGGTTTTTAAAATCGGTAATAATTGCAAGTGGATCGTCTGATAATGATTTGTCATTATAATCGACAATCTGTGATCTTGGATCATCAACTGAAGGACGGTAGAGGTATTCCACATCCGGTTTATAAAATAACCATCCGTTTTTGCCCGCAATTGCTTTATCACCGTAATCTTTAAGTATCGAAAATCTGACGAATTGCACAACAGGTCTTACAGTTGATGCCACAATGGAATTTTTTTCCATCTCCTTTTCATAGCTTCGAAGATATTTTTGATTAAAAACCGTATATTTGAAAAAATGTTGAAAAGGCAATAACAATGCAGCAAATCCCGATGGGAGTATTTTCCTTTGCGTATTCAGAATATTAAATTTTAAACCATCGATTGATCTAATGTCAATAGGTTCATTGTTTTGAGTTTTCGTATCAATATTTTTAAGATCAGTAATCAATGAATCGATATATACCGTTTTTCCTGAGCTTGAGTCTGCATTATACCGGTTGACACTAATCATCGATCTGCGAATGTCTTCAAGTAATAATTGTGCTGCTTCAGAATGTAATGCAATCTTATCATTTAATTCATCTGTGTCAAGATCACCAGATACATAATTACTGATGGAATCAAGCTCTGTAATAACCTTTTTAAATGCTGTATTGTTTTTAGCAATTGAAACAAATGGTGTAATAAAAGTATCAGTAAAAATAGCTAATGATTGAACCGGTTCTTTTTTAGATAGTTCCACAACCGCTTGTAAAATAGCAACAAAACTGATTACAGTAATGAAAAACCAGGAAAATATCTTTGCGCTGTTTATTCTCATAAACGTTATTACCACAAATTAAAATTGAAAGTATAAAAAAGGATTAAATGATTGTGCAAACATCATTGAAATTGCGACAACGAATACAATCGATAAAACTGCATATTTATATACTGTCATATTTTTAATCCACTCATGCGCCTGAACTGGTTGCCAGACCATAATCGCACACAAAAGCATTTCAATGAGATGTCGTGGACTGAAGAGTTCTGTCTGGAGTAATAAGGAACCGGTCGTTGGCTGTACCTGACCGATCATAGCTTTCCAATAGTTAACAGTTTGTCCTAAATCAGGAGCTCTGAACAGAACCCATCCAAACAATACAATGATGTTGGTGATAATAATTTGAGGAATACGGGGCAATTTTCCATAAATACTGTTTTTTCCCATAAACCTTTCCGTGATGAGGAAAAAAGCCTGAAACAGACCCCAGAAAATAAAGGTAAGCTTTGCCCCATGCCATAAACCACTCAGGAAAAAGCAAATCATAAGATTTACATAGGTCTGAGCGGTTCCTTTACGGTTACCTCCCAGAGAGATATAGATGTAATCGAGAATCCAGGTTGACAGTGAAATATGCCATCTTCTCCAGAAGTCAGTTATGCTTATTGACCGGTAAGGAGAGTTGAAGTTTTTAACAAATTCAAATCCGAACATTCGTCCCAGTCCAACTGCCATATCGGAATATCCGCAAAAGTCAAAATAAATCTGAAAGTGGTATCCAAAAATCCCCCACCATGCAGTAAGTGGCGTTGGAGAATCTGCACCAAAAGATGCATCTGCAACAAGACCTGCCGGGTTTGCAAGGAGTATCTTTTTTGCAAATCCGGTTATAAAAATTGCCGCCCCTGCTGCAAATTTATCGTATGAATGATCTCTTTTTTCAAGCTGGTCAGCAACATCGATATAGCGAACAATTGGGCCGGCAATCAGTTGTGGAAAGAGTGCAACAAAACAGGAAAATGTAGAAAAGTTTTTAACTGGCGGCGCATTACCCCGCCACACATCGATGGTATAACTCATAGTCTGGAATGTATAAAATGAGATACCTATTGGGAGTGTAACATTCATGATATAGAAGGTGCCCGGACCTCCACCAAACAAATTGATCAGAGTGTTAATGCCACCCATGAAAAACATGTAATATTTAAAGAATCCAAGCATCCCAAGGTTACCGACGCATGACAGTATCAACCCGAAATTTTTAAATTTTTGTGAATTATTCGGATTAGAAACAATTTTCCCGGCGGTAAAATCCAGAAATGTCGAAACCCACATCAGTATAACAAACCATGGTTCGGTCCATCCATAAAAGATGTAGCTCACGATGGTTAAAAAAGAATTCCGTTGGTATATTTGTCTGCTTTGAGAGGGGAGCAAATAGTAAAGAAGGAGAACTACTGGCAGAAAATAAAATAGAAAAAAGTGAGATGAAAAGACCATACGTAATCCGTTTTTACTTTAAATACATGAGGATGGTTCTTCTTACGTCTACTTCAAAATGTCAGTCTCAACGGCAAAATAACGCTCTGATTCGTCTTCCGTATATTTGTATTCATCCTCAACAGCATCTTTCCAGACGGATTCGATAGGTTGTATAAGCTTTAATGTGTGTTTGTCTCCGACGTTGAATTTTGTTACATTCCCATTAACATACTGATCCATTTTTTTATCTTTTACCATGTTACGGGCAATACGTGGATTGTATTGTCCTACAAGAATCTCTTTTTCAGCACACATGCCCTGTATAACATTTATAATGCGATATTTCATGACATATACATAGTCATAAAGATCATTAGCGGGAAGTTTACCGGGAATTTCAATTAACCTTGCATTGACTACTAAAGTATCTGTTCCCTTTTTATTCTTGTCGACAACGGCAGACGATGATGCTTCTTTGTTTTGTTCGCCGTAAACAAAAACAGTTGCGGTCATAATCAGCCAGAGAGTTATTACTACATAGTTCTTTTTCATATATATTATTTACCTCGTACTAATATTATTTAACTCAGTTGTTTTTCAATGATGTTTTATGAATTTAAACATTAACAATAGCCATATTCATAGTACAACACCAGTTAGACCGGTGTATAATTATTTTTTGATATAAATGTTCCTTGTATGCGCGTAATCTGATTCTTCACCGTATTGATATATTTTAAGCGTTGCTTTTACCGGATTTTCATCTGCGGGTGGCACGATATTACCAAAACCGACAGCCCATGGAATTTGTGCACAAGTAAATGTGCCTGTTGAATTGAATGGAATTGCATTCGGATCTGTTATTACATAGTCAGTTTTTCCAACTCTTAATTTAGCCATCGAGTTAATATTGGATTTTAATGAACCTTCATTTTGAAATTTGAATTGAATCGAAATGTTTTGACCAACTTGCAGCGTATCACCCTCCGAAGGGTTTGTTATTTCAATATATTTATTAGCTGTAGGATCATCAATCGCACTGCAAGACTCGGTATCTACTTTTTGAGGATTATCACAAAAAAATAAGACTGACGCTAATGACACAGCAAACAGTGATACTATTCTTTTATGCATGTTGCGTTCCTTTCGTATGTTAAAACAATGATGCTTTGAAACCAAATGCAAATGTCCATTGCTGGCAGAAATCTTTCCAATCCGGCCCGTTCCAGTTTCCATAGGGATCCGATTTGTCATGTATTGGCAGGGATATCGCCATAAATAATGGAAACTTCTGTCTGGTAAATTCAAGTCCGTAGACCAACGCTGCACTCCATGCCTTGTGATCGGGGTCTGGTATCGGATCGTACTTATTGATAATAGGTGAAGGGATCCAGGCAACTCCAAGAGGTGCACTAAACATCACGCCCCAGGAATGTACATACCCTTCATATCCTCTGTAGCCAAAATAAGCTGTTGCAGAAACTGAAGGAGGAGTGTATCCCCCCAGGTCATTTTCGCCATAGGGCTTTGCCCGGTAATAAAAACGTTTGTTATCTTTACGATCCTTGTACTCACTGAAATAGGTATCAAGAAATTCATTTTTCTTTGAGAATGGTCTCAGTGCAAAGGGATGGCTATACGATACGTCAATCATCCATATTCCATCTTCCACATCAATAGTTCTTGCAAGAGTAAGCGTTCCACTATAGAGCCCCGAACCCTTTTGAAGACTTACTGGTAGTAACTCCGGCTCCCTGTCCCGGACTCTTTTGATGTCATATTGACCAGTAGGAAAAGACAAGCCCAGCATGAGTGAGTATTCACCATTCATTCCCAATGATTTTGAAAAATCTGCGTACAGATCTCCCAAACCACCCGTTGTACGATCAACTTCGGGAGTATTTGATTGGAACTGTGCCGCCCCGGTTTTAGACAGAACAGGCACATGAATTGTTGCGTTTGTCGTATAGGTAGGCTTGAAACTGATACGGGGGGCTATTGTCACATAACGAAAATTCTGTCCCAGACTAAATTTCGGGAGAACTTCGAGATTTACAAGCCCGCCTGAGACACCATTCCCAATCCATCGAATACCGTCGCCAGTACCACCACCTGACCCGCCTGCACCGCACCCGCCAATACCTTTCCAAGGTGTCAGTTCAATCGAGGGAAGAACCAAAGTAGTCAATTTATTGAATTTGAGAAACAGACTAATGCAAATGATCGTTAAACAAATAATAAAAAAAGTGATGGTAAACGGAAATGTTTTTGATATTAAAAATTGAAAGTACTTTCTTTTCATTGGTAACCTTTTCATAGCTTAGTTTAATCGCACCAGGTATGCATAATTATATCCGGTGCAAAGAAATCTTCCTTCAGGTGATAATCCCCCTTTTAAAGGAAGATTCACAAGAAGAGAGTGCGCTCCGATAGTTGCATTAAGAATTGAAGGGAGTCCTGATGTAAGTGATACGGGCCGAAGGTAAGTTTTTCCGGCATCACCGGATTGAAGGTATGATGGTTTGGCTAAATCAGCAAAAACACGATTATCTCCATCAATTTCACTGTATATCACAAAAAGCTGCGAATTTATTGGGTTTTGCCACCAGTGAGGATCTGATGCGCGCTCACTTATAAGTGATGGCTTTGAATCAGACTTTAATTCCTGAAGGTATGATTCATAGTAGGTGGAAGTTTCATAACCGTTGTAAACAACCCATTTTCCATCAGGTGATATCAGCGCACTCTCAAAATTCCAGGATTTTTTAGTGTCCCCTCCCGGGCGTTGCAGTTTTATCGGTACTGGTGCACCATTTGAATAATCTGCATAATATAATGTCAACACGCCATTTTCTTTAATAGAGTAAATCAGTTTAACATTTAATGTTCCGAAAAACTGATGAACAGAACCGGTGTCGATCAAACCATCACTATTATAGGAACCATTTTTATCTAATTGCCCATGGTGTGCAGTATTTTCGACCCAGAGGTGGGGAGTTGATGTTTCATTTAATTTTTCATTGCACAACTTAATAAAACTATTTGTTAATGGATGAACAGCGTAAAAGTTCCATTTATCAGAATAATTAGTGCTGCCAAAAAGAGTTGCAATATATTCCGGATGAGCTGCCCATTCCGGATCCTGGAACTGAAGATCCGGATCATCAGTGGGATCTATACTGGATTTCATCATATACCATTGGACGGTGTTTGATGTGTCTATTACTGTAAGACGATCATGTTGTGCTGCGTTTTTGGTCTGATACCCACTTGTTGCCGGCGTTGTTTTTACCGGAAGCTCGCCGCTGAAATTCAGCCACAACATGCAACCACGAAAGTTCACTGTATCCTTGGAAATCGAAGGGTTACAAATTTGCATATTTGGGATGACCGGAAGTACCTGAACCGTCTCATTATTCACAACAGCTGGTTGATTAGAGTTTATTACCGCATCTTCCGGCTTAGGATTATAGGGAAAATCACAGGAGCTGTTCAGTAAACAGATGATAATAACGGGGATGCATTTATGAATAAAAGTTACCACTAACTGTCACTCCTCATTTAAAATACTCGAATCTCTCTCGATCGAACAAGACATCCTATTAAAATACTCGAAAATAGCTTAATTTAAGATTAAATATTTCCTGAAACATTAATTTAGACTAAAGATTGATACGTACTATGTTCAATTTAAATGAATAAATAGATTCTCTTTATTTAACCGATGATCAAAGAATGCCCTTTGAAATTATGTGTATAGCATTTTATTTAGTACGTATTAACCTGAACGATTCGTAACTGGCATCAAAATAAGTAACATGAATTAAAACTGTTTTGCCAGCAATTTTAAATTCTGGAAGATTGAAGGTTTTGCCTGGTGTTGATGATTTCGATAAGCACCTCCCATCAGGGAGGTAAGCCGATGCTTCTTTTATTAGTTTTTCAGATTTCAGTATGTTGCCAATCATACTCAATGAACTATTCTTTAAAATTTTTTTAACCCTTTTAATAGATTGTTGATGGTCCAGCTTTAACCAGCCCTCATCTTCAACGAAATTCTCCGGGACTTTTGCCCAGAACCATGGCCATAAAAACGATGTTGTTGAAGCTTTAGTTGTGTCCAGAGTGGAGACTAAAGGTAACGCTTTTGATGTTTTAAGATTAATGAGGTAGATATGTTCACGGTTAACAGTCTCCTCAAAATCCTCAACCCCCTTTTGCCAGGTTCTTGAAACTGAAACGCTGGCAATGGCTAAATAGGGGTGGTTACTCCATTCCGGAAAATCCCACGTACTATTAAACGATTGCCCCTTTGTATCCTCGAAACTTAGCGCCAGGTAATCATCATATGACAATTTCGGGACAAATTTCTGCCCTATATACCTGTAAAGATCTGCATTGTAATTACTGATAATAAGATATTCATGCTGGCCCCAGGTCTTTCCAAAAGGAAAAGCGAAATCTCCGGCAACAGACCGTTCAAAACCAAAATCAACAAACATCATTGCATCGGTAAAAACCCTGCTGCTGGAAATTGAAGGATTGCAGGCTCCAATAACAAAGATGGAATCAGAATTTGTCTGTTTATTTTTAACCTTTAAATAGGTCATTTTAATAGCTGGATTTGCCGACCCGATATCGCACATGTAAGCTTTTCCCTGCCCTAGCCATGCAGTTCCGAGATATTTTTCATCATATGAGAGACCCGCGAAAAAACTACCCTTTTTCCATACAGTATCAGGAGTACCAAATCGTCCATTCACAAACTCTCTTTTCAGCACAGAACCGCAATTATTATCAAATGTAAGAGGGTTGTCAACTGGAAGGTTTTTTGCACATGTTGAGTACAAAACCGTCGGGTTTACTGCATTCTGGACAAATCTTGGAACATACGCAGGATTATCCACCTGAACCGGAACACCATTTTCATCAATGGTACAGATGTATGATGTACAGGGTCTGCTCTCCACACCATCACCGAAAACGCCTTTCGCAAATACAACATATTTTCCATCTGGTGATATCACAGGAAGAACACTCTTACTGGCGCTTTTAATTTCCTTAAATTGAAGTGTATCGGCAGAAAAATCGATATAATAGAAGTTTTCATTATTAATAAAGACAAGTTTTGCTTCGGGGCCAGCCTGAGCATCCTGAAGAAATGAGGCTAATTCGGTTTTTGTTACGGATATTTTTGCATTCAGATCTGCATAGGTATGTATAGAAAGGAGTACAATAAAAAACATTAGTTTCAATGCTGAATTGTTCATAGGATAAATTCCTTTAATCGTTTCAGATTATAGACATCACTGCATAGTTTCGAATAATATACTTTAAGACCTTTATCTGATCCACTTAACCTAAGTTCAACATTATCTGTTTAGATGGAGCCATTGGAGAATTTGTTCACATGGATTTAAAAAAATCAATCTGCCTTTTTAAAAACTCAATGTCTTCCCGCGCCTGTTTTACATAATCATCAGGAACATTGCTTGGGAATGCTGTCGTGCAATTTTTTTCGGGTAAGCCGACTATATCTACACCAACAAGATTGGCCTTTTTTGCTTTAAGAAATTTTAACATATTTCCCACCGTAAATCGTATCTGTTTTGGATCAAACAGTCCATCTCCCCAGTAGGTACAACTCCTTTTGGTTATATCTCTGTCTATTGACAGATATATGTCAGTGTCTGATAAGTTTCCGATAATGGTTTCATCAAGGAAATCTCCGGCACTGCACGTGTTCCAGGATTTCAAGTTGATTAGTTCCTCAAATTCAGCGATAAATCGGTCAAATGATACCAGGTCAAGACCAACATCATCCGGACCCAGTATTCCTTCAATGTTCATCAGTATCTTGAATAAGCGGTAATTATCGTTATGGCTTCTAACTAACTCTATACATCCGTTAATTACTAGTGTTTCAAGTATTTTGTCAGTAAAAGAAAGTGTCAATTGTGCTGACCATTTCAGTTCCCAGAGGGCCAGCTCATTTTTTCGTTTCACCACAAGATACACATTCCCATCAGCCTTATACCGTTTGATAACCTGCGGTCCGTCAACTCCCTTAAAATACTGTTGAAGGGCAATGCCAACTGCCGGAAGATGTTTCCAGAACCGTGCCGCATTTCCTAATGTCATGTATGTGATACGATGCTGCTTAGGAAATGACAAATACCGCTGTAAACGTTCATCAAAAAAACCGCTCCCCCATCCATCAAAGCTGACTGACGAAATGTCTCTGAAATCATCATGAGAATCGAAATTGATAATCAGTTTATTCTTCCGTGATCCAAATTTCTGAAACGCAAGAACTGCAAGCAGATATGACATCTGATGAGACAGGTTGATATCGACTATGGTAAAAAATGGATAACGTTTGAAAGGGAAGAGCTTCTGCAAAGAATCGATGGCGGTTTTGGAAAACTCGAGATATATTTCTCCCTGTTTTACATTTTTAGTACCAAGAATTTTTGCAATCGCGAGTATGTCGATCGTTGTATCAGCCTGGTACACTTTAGCAATTGATAAACTGTCTGCATTACTCCCCAGCTCAATTTCGATCGGTATATTGACCTGATCTGGTCTTAACGGATTGAAAGGGGACATATCTATGAGAACTGTTAGTGGCATTGTATACTTTCTTAAAACACGGGAATAAGGTTTTCACCTGGTTACCGCCACCGGACTTTCATCTCGATGTTGGGTCAGAAAAGATTGAAATGGGCGTGGTAGAATACCTGTGTCCCGTCTTCAAAATGAGGTAGCGTTCGCCTGAAATACCCAGAACATGAGGGTGTGCACAGATGTGAATTGGTCTGAAACTACCTTTTTTCGCATATACCCGTAAGTTAAACATCAAATTACCTGTCACCTCACGTTAAGTGCCAAATAATTTGGCAATAGTGTTGTAAGTATAGTATCTTTATTGAAGAAAATATATTATTTGCATGAGTCGAAGGACTCACTTTGGAAAAAAGTTGACGGCGACCGATACTCGGGTAAACTGAAACAGAAATTGTCATCCTGCAGATTTGCCGGACTTACATATATCCTCCTTAATCATAGTACTATTCTTATTATGAAAGAAAAGTATTCTATTTCCGGAGATAATGGTGGGGATTCCCTCGAACATATCCTGAACCGGGGACCTCTGCCGCTTGCAGAAACATTAGAGCTTGCAATTGCAATTATGGACATTATCGGTGCAATTCACAAACGATGCATGATTCACAATAATCTCAACCCATCCGGTATTATCTGGAGTAAAGAGGCAAAAAAAACTTGATTTGATTGAATTCGGAAGTGATGACGAAATACCTGAGTATAGTTCCACTTCTGTGTTTCCTTTTGCTCTGGATGGAACATTCCGGATGCGGTTTCGCTGGCGAAAGCACAACAGGCGATTTCAACGAAATAGTCAACGGCGGCTGGCGGAAGCACAGCGAATCGCGCACGTTGGCAGTTGGGAATTGGACTTGATGACCAATGTACTTACCTGGTCCGATGAGATCTTCAATAAAATCCATTGCGACCAGGAAAATGAGTCTGTTAATCGATAATCTTCTTTCTTTTTCGCGTCAAGGACGTCAGGAAATGTCATTGAATTCGATAGAACTGGAACTTCTGGTGCATGATATAATCCGGGAATTGGAGCCAGAAACAACCGGAAGAAATATCGAATGGTGTATCGGTAAAAATTACCAGTGGTTACTGGCGATGCTGCCATGCTCAGAATTGTAATGGTTAATCTGATTTCAAATGCCCTGAAGTTCACTAAGCCCCGAAAAACAGCGAGAATCGAAATCAACTCGATTCAAGACAAGAGCTCTGGTAATGTGATTTTCGTACGCGATAACGGCGTGGGTTTTGACATGGCGTATGAAAGCAAACTCTTTGGTGTTTTTCAGAGGCTACATCGGGAAGATGAATTTGAAGGCACAGGGACCGGATTGGCGAACGTCAGGCGGATCATCGGGCGACATGGTGGGCGGGGACATGGGCTGAGGGGGCAGATCGGAAAAGGTGCTTCTGTGTATTTTACGATTCCTACTACATTCAAGGAGAATGTACATGAACAAACTTAAGCGTATTCTTCTGGTTGAAGATGATCCAAATGATATCGAACTGACACTTACTGCATTAGACGATTACCATTTAACTAATGCGGTCGCAGTAGCAAGAGATGGTGTGGAAGCAATGGATTATCTCCACTGCAGGGGTCCATTTGCTGAAAGACCAGAAGGAAATCCAGTTGTGATACTGCTGGATCTCAAGATGCCAAAAATGGACGGTATCGAAGTACTTCGTTTAATAAAGGCAGACGAACAACTACGGTTGGTTCCGGTTGTGATTATGACTTCTTCACGGGAATCGCAGGATCTTGAGCAGTGTTATAATTTGGGTGCCAATGCCTATATTGTAAAACCAGTCCGTTTCCCTGAATTTGTAGAAGCTGTCAAGCAGATCGGCATATTTTGGGCTATGCTGAACGAACCGCCGCCAGGTAGTATAAAAAATAAAGCCTGAAATTCTGACACTTTGGGGCGATAAGTTTCACATTTTCTTGAATTTAAAATTATCGCCGGTTCAGGTCAGATTGAAAAATTTCCAGAGGAGGAGGTTTCAAAATGGAAAATGTGATCCGTATCCTGCATGTTGAAGATGATCCGGTAGACTCCGAGTTAGTCCTTACCAAACTGGTGGATGCGGGATTGATTTGCCGTTTGACTCGTATTCAGACACGTGATGAGTTTGTCTCGATTCTGAAAGATGGTGCGCTTCCTGATATAATTTTAGTGGATTTTCGCCTGCCAACGTTTGATGGCATATCTGCCATGCAATTAGCGAAGAAGTTTTGTCCACATGTCCCGCTTATCTTTGTTTCCGGCACTATAGGTGAAGATGCTGCTATTGAAGCATTAACTCAGGGCGGTACCGATTATGTTCTCAAGCAGAATCTTTCTCGATTACCAATGGCTGTCAAGCGGGCGCTGAAGGAAGCTCGTGATCACCTTGAACATATGCGAGCTGAAGAATCCCTTCGCAAGCTATCCAAAGCTATTGAGCAGAGTCCGGTATCAATTATTATAACAGATCTTAAAGGAGTGATTGAATTTGTAAATCATAATTTTTCAGAAATAACCGGGTATAGCTTTGATGAAGCAATCGGGCAACATACTCGAATTTTCAAGTCCGGGAAAACTCCGGCAGTGGAATACGAACAACTGTGGAAAACTATTTCTACGGGTGGAGTATGGAGAGGGGAATTTCTAAATCGAAAAAAAAATGGTGCTATGTTCTGGGAACAGGCGACCATTGCCCCTGTCCGGGATAGCGCTGGTATCATTACACATTATGTAGCTGTAAAGGTTGATGTTACTGAAAGAAAAAACCTTGAACAGCAACTTTACCAAACGCAAAAAATGGAAGCGATTGGGCTGTTGGCTGGCGGGATAGCACATGATTTTAACAATATGCTCGGAGTGATTCTCGGTAGTGCAGATATGGCTCTTGATATGACCGAAAAAGGAAGTATACTTAATAAACTGATCGAACAAATTGTGGAAGCTGCAAGTCGTTCAGCGGATATTACGAGAAAACTTTTAGCCTTTGCCCGCAAACAAACGATTCAACCGAAAATTATAGATTTGAATTCAACGATAAATGGAATGCTTACATTGCTAAGACGTCTCATTGGCGAAGATATCGAGTTAGTCTGGTTACCGGGAGAAAACATATTTCCTGTTAAAATGGACTCCTCTCAGATCGATCAGATTCTGGCCAACCTTTGTGTTAACGCAAAGGATGCAATTGACGGAGTCGGAAAAATCACTATCGCAACACGCAACTTCGACAGTAATGAGGAGCCTGGTTCAAAGCATAAGGTATTACTTTCCGGAAAATATGTAATGCTGGTTGTGAGTGATAATGGCTGTGGTATGGACAAAAAAACACTGGATAAAATTTTTGAGCCTTTTTTCACCACCAAAAACATTGGTAAGGGTACCGGTTTGGGATTAGCAACGGTTTATGGGATAATTAAACAGAACGAAGGTTACATCAATGTGAACAGTGAACCTGAACATGGTTCAACTTTTGAGATTTTTTTACCTGCTCATTCTGTAGAGTTACAAAAAATACCGGGCAAATCCTCTGTGCCTTCTCTTCCCAGCGGAAACGAAACAATCCTGCTTGTCGAAGACGACTCCATATTCCTGGAAATGGTACAGATAATGGTGGAAGATCTTGGATACCGGGTATTGACCTCATTGTCACCAAAAGATGCCATACACGTTGCAGAAGAACAGTCAGATAAAATCAACCTCCTGATAACAGATGTAGTCATGCCTGAGATGAACGGCCGTGATCTCATGAAAAATCTGGTATCTCGCCTTCCGGAGCTTAAATGCCTTTTCATGTCAGGCTATACCAGTGATGTGATTGCTGATCGGGGAGTGCTTAATGAAGGTATACATTTCATCCAGAAACCGTTTTCAAAGCGGGATCTGGCTATCAGGATACGTGATGTGCTTGATTTCAAAGAGTGATAAACTTTCAAAATATTTTTTTTACAATAATGCATGCCGAAATATTTTCATCAAATAGATCTGCTTTCAAATTGTGTTTAAAATAACTGATGACCACTGGGAATAATTGTCTTTTTAACTAATACCTCTTTGGTAATAGCATCTATTTCCCTGAAGTCTGTTTATGTTATCACACATTTATACTATTTACAAAAAAATCAAGAATTCAAATCAGCCGGCGAATTTCACATTTACAATAACTTTTTTTCCACTACTTGTGATAATCTGAATGACACTCATTTTACTCTTAATAGCTGAATTTGGGAACATTTTCCATGATGGCTCTTTAACAAAAAACGAAGATAATATTTTGCCTTGTAAATCAAAAAAAGTCACCTTGCTTGATGTGAAGGGGATATATACAGCGGTTGTGTTATCAAACTTTTTTACCTGTATATTATTTTCGCATTTTTGCGGTGAGTGATTAACTGGTTTATTGTTGTTAATTGAAACTATATCCATCCAGTAAGCCTTCCCAAACACTAAGTGAATTGAGCCGTGGCTGGGTATATTACTTACAGAGTAACTACCAGTGGTAGATTGACTTACAATCTTGTGCTGCCAGAGATCGCGAACCGGGTATGCTTTTGTGAGATCGGATTCTCCGATATCGGACCATTTTACAGAGCTGCTCGCATTAGCAGTACCGTTGTTAACAAGTACCACTGCCCATGCGCCGTTTTTCAGTTTTTTTGACCATATCTGTACATCACCATCGGTACGTACCTTTCTTCCCTGATACCCGAGAGAATCCTGGTCCACTGCTATAACTTCACGGTTAGTCAGTATTGAAAATATTGAATCGGACATTTTAGAGAAGTCATTACCTAAGATCAATGGGGCTGCTGAAATACACCACAGGTCAAAATGGGCGCGATTTTCTGAAAGTGTCAAAGATCCATTGCCAACTTCCATCATATCCGGATCATTCCATGCACCTGGCTTTGCATATTGAGCACCGGAGGAGTTATTTGTAATATTACTCATAATACTATTCCAGGTTGGAGTAATATCACCATTCATACGCCACAAATGCCCGATTGTATCTCCCCATTCACATACAGAATACTGACCCCAATTACACAAACTGAAAATTATTGGCCGGCCAGTTTTTGACGTTGCAGATTTTAATGCATCTCTCATTCTTGTGTATAGTTTTTGCGAGCCAGCTGCATTCGTATACTCACCTGGTACAGCACACCAATCCTCTTTCAAATAATCGATACCCCAGGCCGCGTATGCGTTTGCGTCTATCTGATCGAAGCCGACATCGGGATTCTTTGTATCAAACGCTGCAAAATAGTTGCAGCAGGTAGCGGTTCCTGCACATGAGTAAATACCCATTTTAAGTCCCATCTGGTGCAATGTATCTGCGAGCCACTTTAAACCATTGGGAAATTTCTCAGAATTACATTGTGGGTTACCTTGTGCATCTCTGCTGTTCGCCTGCCAGCAATCATCAATGTTTACATAATTATATCCTGCATCCTTAAGACTGAGCTCTTTGCCTTCCCAGTTAGCCGGATGTTTCTGTATCATTAATTGTCCGGTAGTAACTAACAATGCTTCATTTATATTGCACCCAAACTCATTCCAGGTATTAAAACCCATTGGGGGGGTTAATGCCTGATGATCATCGAGGCAAAATCCGGAAAAATTGAAAAATTGGAGAAACAAAAAACTGCACCAGAACAGTTTGCTATTTAATGTTTTTTTCATTACGGCTCTTTCTCATTTAATGAACACAATTGCAACCAGTTGAATAGATATTTTGTGTTTATAGTACTTCAAATGGTTTGGACTATATGTAAGTATAAATTGTAATTATCAGTTATTGTTGGAAAAGTTTATAGCGCGCTATATATTAAATGAATATAATCAAACTATGAGTATCTTATAGCTTTGTGATTTCTGCATCCAAATTAGCATTAATCGGAAAAACGATCGAAAACCGTAGAAAATATACAAAAATTCAGCAATGAGATTTAAAATGTCTGCTATTGAAAAAACTATAGTGATTTTTGAAGCTATATGTGTCTGGGTTTTTGTAATTCTACTTTAAAGTTTATCTACAGATTCGTTTTCTGATTTCTGATTGATAAATTATGTGTCAAAAGTGGAACGATGTATGCCGCGCGATTTAAAGTCAGTTTTACCTACAGTCAGCCAAAATCGAAGCAGCCCTGGTGAAGTTGAATGTTGCAGTGTTAACGAAATCGGTCACCGTTCACAGGTTCAGAGTCAGAAGGTTACATGTTTCGGAACTGTCACACCCTGAACGGTGAACCCCCAAACCTTTGAACTCTTGAAAAATTGAACGATTTTTTATTGCAAACGGTTCTTAAAAAATAACATACTTACTGCATGGACAAAAACATAACATATTTTCAAGTAGAATCAGAGATTTATGATGTTTGTATCACACACAATAAAAAGGAGATTTCATGAATCGTTCTAAAATGTTACTTCCACGTCTGTTTTTTGTAATATCCTTACTTGCATGCCCAATTTCGGCACAGTACTGGTCTGACTTCAATATTGATTACAAGTGGTCATATAGCCAGGAGTGGAGTGAAACTGCTAAATCCTGGGGTGATACATCATCACTTGAGTATCTGACCTTTGATGCTTCAGATAAAGCCACCAATTTTTACATGCGTGAGCGCAATGACAAAACCGGGATGCTGGAAAAGTCAGGTAAGATGGATATTGCATGGGAGAGTGCTAATATCAAATCGATGCTCTTTTTCGTAATCGATACTGCAACAGGAACATACGCAACGTCTCCCATGATGAGCATGTTTCCGACATATCAGAATAATGTGATCATCAGAGTTGAAACAGTCGTGTCAAATTTGAATGAAATTTTTGGTAATATGGATCTTGAATTACCTGAAGGTACAGATCCTTCTGTACTGGGAATGTTTGATATGTTGTCAAAAATACAAATGAAAACAATTACAGAGATTGAATATCAGAATTCTAAAATGATAAAAGATTCAACAGTGACATTCGCAATACTCCCACCAGATATGACACTGGAGATGAAATTGATGTTGAAGTCGCTTGGTATGCCTCTTACAGATACGATGAAATCCTCCAAGACTGAATACCAGTATAGTCAGAACTACGAAATCAGAAAATCGTTTGATTGGGACAGTACATCAAAATCCTGGGAACCCTCATCAAAAGACTCGTTAACTATTGTAAATGGTAAGTATGTCCTTGCTTATACATCTTTCATCACTCCGGGCACACTTGCTGAAACAATATTCAGCCGCGACAGCATGATTTATAATGAGAGTGGAAAGCTCAGCAGTGCCATATCCCAGACTCTCACAGATAATGTGTGGGTAAATTCATCAAAATCTGTATATTTTTACACCCCATATATTGGCACAGGTATACATTTCAATAAAAAAGCAAGACGTCCGTCCACATTGACAGCTATCGCAGCGAAATCCGGTGGGCAGACAGTTATCAATCTTACAACGGATAATGCATCAACCCTGGAACTATCTGTATTTAATATGGATGGGAAACTTATATCAAAAAGTACTGCAAACTGTGTTCAGGGAAGTAATTCCATACCAGTAAAAAATCTGCCTCAGGGGAATTTTATCTGTAAGATTAGTGATGGGAAATCGATAGCGATTGTTCCGTTCAACACGATGAAAAAATAAAGATGCTTATTCTGTAAAACTACATAAAAAAGCCCTGGTTAAGTACCAGGGCTTTTTTTTAATGGTTAAAAGTATTTGTCAAACAGCTACATTAAAATCTCTTGAAAAATTCCCAGAATTCAACAGGTATCCAGTCAACATTAGACCCTTGATCGGTTTTGTTACACTCGTGCCCTCCATTATGAGACATGAATTTTACCGGATACCCATCTTTGCATCCCGTAAATTCAGTCACGACATGTTTACCACTGTTTGCAAGCTGGATTGTTATATTGGTATTACAGCCATTATCTGTAGCATGTTGCAGGAGGCAATATTTCCCGCCATTGGTGGTTGAATTACCCTGAATCCATGGACAAGTCCCATCTCTGGTACCCGTTGTTTGAACATATGCAAGAGGTACATGTTGGTTGGGTGGTTGGTTCATCACATAATTGGCGGGAGCATTACATGCCGCAGCCCGCAGAATTTTCGGGTATTTCAGTGAAAGTGCATATGTAAACATGGCTCCAAAACTGAAACCAACAGAGAAAACTCTTGTGGTATCGATGCACAGAGTGTCTTTTAACATCTTTTGCAAGTCGAAAAAGAATGTTCGATCTGGCTCTCCCTGCCAGGTACCACCTGGATCTCCCTGAGGAGCAACATAGATACACTGGATATTGTCTTTATCCGCTTGAGTTTTAATGTGATAAAATTGTGCACTCTGATCTGTTGTCCCGGCAACTTTTGCAGCACTTCCGCCCATGCAGTGCATACCGAATATCAAGCGGTAGGGTTTATTTTTATCGTAATTAGTTGGAATATCGATGATGAATGTTCTGTTCGAGTTGGAGCTTCTGATAGTATAGGTGCCGGATTTGTTTATAGACCCCAATGTCTTGCCGCAACCAAGGCTGGGTGCGGGTTCATTATTATAACCGTTAGCATTATTTGAATCCAGAGTGATATTCAACTCCTGATTAAGCGAAGTGACTGCAGTTGCTTTATCCTTGTAACCGGTTGCAGTAACCTTGATAGTATCAACTACTGATGCAGCTGCGGTAACACCGCCACCAATTGAAATGGTTGATGAGGTAGTTATAGGGCTTATAATGTATTTTCCACCATTCAGTGGCATATATTTGAAAGATACTTCAGAAATACCGATAGCAGCTCTGATTACAAGGACTTTTGAAGCCTGACAATTTTTCGAAATATCAAAATCGTATTTTCCAGCAGCAGCATTAATGTTTAGTACCTGCCTGAGCAGTTTACCTTTCAAATCAAAAAGTTCAATTTTCATTGGTGACGGCGTAGCTATAGAGAATTGCAGTACGTCGTTATTTAAGGAAATGTCGTTATTTTGAGGTAAAATGGCAGGTAATGCTCTGATGGATGTACTGGCAAAAGCATACTTACCGTCGGTGCCGGTGGTGTCTTTCATTTTTTGACGAGCCAGCGTAACTATAGCACCAGATATTGCTTTGCCTGCTGAATTAGAGACTGTGCCTCGAAGGTTAACCGTTTGAGCACTTACTGCCAAAACTGTAAATAGAATGACAGAAAACATTTTTTTGGACATAATAACCCCTTTGATTAAAATTATCTAGAACTAATATATAAGAAAAAAGCTAAAAAAGTTGGCTGAGTTAATTAAGGCACTTAAAAGTGTAGACAACTTGTTCAACGTTTTCGTTATTTAGCCGAATGATTCCATTTCTGGAACTAACAAGCAGGAACTCGCGCAAGCTGGTGTCAGACGAAGATAATTACAATAAGAAAGGTAAACCAATTGAACAACTTTTATATTGAAATAATACCAGACTATTTTTTACTCATCTTTAGTACTACCGCCCAGTATAAAATTTTTTCAAGATACGCATAGAATCAAAATGTCTCCGCCCTACTACAGATTCGATCTCAAAGGGCACGACACATCCGCAACGGGAGCAATCCACCCCTGCTCCCATTACACAGGGCTTCTTAATATTACCTTTAGCATCAATACTGAGAATCGCCGTTGGAGATTTGCAGCGGGAGGTAATCTCTGGTGATGTTCCGGATTTCATTAAATTCAGTACAGAACGACTATTGAGAATAAAATCGCCATATTCTTTTTTTAGTTCCAATATGTCATTTATAACAGCATCTTTGTCATTTTCATTCAAATACAGTGAATCATCGATGTTTAGTTGTGGAGTATAGAAACTGAAACTTATCCCCTGAACGCAAGTGCTTTTCCATTCCTCAAGCATCGCTTTGATACACTTGTGATTGATCCTGTTCAAGACACATGCGATATTTACCCGTACATCGTTGCGGTCTGCATGTATCTTTACTTTGTCGTAATGCCCGACGCCTCTGATCTGTTCGTAAAATTCCCTGGTCCCATCAACCGAAACGTTAAAGACACAATTAGATACCACAGGTAATTCGATAGTACCATTTGTAACAATCATATTCAATGGGAACAGTTTAGTGCATTCAATAAGGAGTTTTTTCCTTAAAAGTGGCTCCCCTCCAAGCCACCCGGCGTGCATTAATGAAGGGTAGGTCTTTTTTATGTTGATGATTCTCTCAAGTAAAATTTCATCGCTGAGTTCTTCGTTCTGATTCTGCTCAAGGAAATAGCAATGCTTACACCGAAGATTACACCGGTTCGTAATGTCTACTGAAATTCCCAGCGGGTAGTGAATTTTAAAAAAAGATCTTTTGATAAGGAAAAAGATGCTCGTTAAAAAAGTCATAGAACTTTCTCGGCTAAAAAGACCTTCAATAATGTTGAGGAACAAAATATCACTCTCTTCTTGAACGCAATTTTAAAGCCATGATTTATTTTGTACTTGATTAAAGGTGAGTTCCTCAGCTCCTGGTTCTTCGCTCCAGTTGTCGTATCCGAAGATGAAATTGTGGGGCCATGTTGTCAATGAACTCTGACAGATTATCGGTTGTAGTAACAATCTGATAAAAGTAGGATTCTTTAACTTTGGTTAATTCCCTTATAAGTGTGTCTCTTTTCTGAATTAGATACTCTTTCATTGCAACAGGATCGGGGGCTTTGCTTATATCTTCATTAAATCCAGCCATTGCGTATCCACTCATAATGTGACGATGAGCCAGTTTTAACTTTTCCAGATTTCCACTTTGATAAATATCAATTAATTGAATTGTCAAATCGAGGCTGCGTTTACTTATCTGGTCCGGGTGATTTATAAATTTATCAGGATGGACCTGTACAACAGCCTCTCTGTAAAGTTTTTTAAGCTCATGCAAACTATCCGGTCCACCTGTAGAATCAGAAGGCAGCGCTTTCATGTTTTTTTTAAGACCGGATGGTTCTTTGTAATTTTTCCCCCGTTTTTTCTGTTCTAACCGTTTTTCTTTCTTCTGGCGCTTCAGATTTTTATAGAGAGAGTACAGTTCATGTATTCGTGTTATTTCGCTTTGATATCTTGCCTGTATCTGGGACTTTATGTTACGTACTTTTGATTCGGCTGCTCTAAGCTCCTCTTCAAATGAGGCGATTTCCTGTTCCAGTTTGGCTATTGATTGGTTATCGCGTTCATGCGAGGATGGGGAGAGTGATTTTATAGGAGAATTTACGTTTTTTTTCATGCTGATTTGGATGTTAATCTTCTAACCGAAAGTATTCCGAAAGTGCTTTATGCAAATCAGTTCTGATAGATGATGGTGCAGGAATGTTCATTTCAGTATTTTTAATTCGCAGATCCTTTGTACATCGTATAAATAACAGCCTGAAACAGTCGCTCCGGGACAAGACGTTTCAGAGTAATAATCGCCTTATATGCAAATCCCACCACAACCCGTATTGGAGGATTGTTCTTTCCGGCGATTTTACATACAATACGCGCTACAGATATAGGGTTGACTCCATTCGCTTCGTCGTTGGCCATTTTACGGACGGACGAATTGCATGGAACATTATACACTGAATCAGGAGTGTTTCCTGCGACCATTTTTCTATGTTCGGAAAATCCGGTTTTCGTATCTCCCGGTTCAACAAGGCTTACTTTGATCCCGTGTGTTTTCACCTCCATCCGCAACGCTTCACTCATGGATTCCAATGCATATTTGCTCGATGAATAAAATGCCTGATACGGCATCGTTATCAAACCCATAACTGAGCCGATAATGATGATAACGCCTTTATGCTGACTGCGCATATGTGGTAGTACTGCTTTTATCATCCGGTGAGCACCAAAAAAATTAGTGTCGAATATCTCCTTAGCCTCTTCGATCGAGGTATCCTCCACACTGCCGGCAATCCCAAAACCGGCATTATTGACAAGAATGTCGATTCTGCTTTCGTTCTTCAATATCAATGAAATGGCATCGTTGATTGATGCGCTATCGTTTACATCGAGTTGTATCAATTCAAAGAAACCTCCCTTCAAGGTTGCTATTCTTTCATGAGGTTGACCGCTTGAGTTTATCTTTCGAGATGTACCGTATACACGAACACCCTGTTCAGCCAGCAATTTTGCGGTAGCCTCGCCAATACCACGGGATGCTCCGGTAACAATTGCGATTTTTCCTTTTAATCGGTTCATTATAGCCTCCTGCCTGATGTATGGACAACTTCAGAAGTTACCTGGACTGTATGCTCGATCTGATCGCGGGTATGGAGTGATGTGATAAAGAAACGAAGACGTGAAGAATCTTCAGAAACAGCAGGGTACATTATTGGCTGCACGTTTATACCCCTGGAAAAAAGTTCTCCGGCAATCCGCACACTGCGGACAGAATCGCCAATGATGACAGGAATCACCGATGTGCCACTACTCAACCCTGTATTCAAGCCGTTTTTTCGTGCGAGATTAAGAAACAGGTCGGCATTTGCGCGGAGTTTCTCAACTCGATCCGGTTCTTTCAATAGAATATGGAGAGCCTCATTGGCTGCCGCTGCATTTGCGGGTGTCATACCCACGCTGTACAAAAAACCCGGGGACGTATATTTTAAATACCTGACAAGTTCGGTCTTACCGGCGATATATCCGCCGCAACTTGCGAGACTTTTGCTGAGGGTACCCATCCATATATCGACATCATTGCGATTAACATTAAAGTGTTCGCTGATCCCGCGTCCCGTTTTTCCGAGTACACCAAGCGAATGTGCTTCGTCAACCATCAGCCATGCAGAAAATTCTTTTTTTAATTCGATAAAACTTGGTAAGTCGGCGATATCTCCGTCCATACTGTAAACGCCCTCAATGGCGATAAGTGTCCGTTCAGCTGTTTTGCGCAACTCCTGGAGTATTTTAGCGCAAGCCTGCCAGTCGTTATGAGGGAACATCGCTTTTTGCGCGCCTGATAGGGCAATTCCCTGTAAAATACTGTTGTGACTGTATTCGTCGTAGATTATAAGGTCTTTGGGGCGAAATAAATGTCCAATGGTTGTTACATTTGTTGCATGCCCACCTACATACGCGATGCAGTCTTCGGTTCCGAGAAACGATGCAAGGTTTCTTTCCAGTTCCTGGTGAAGTGGCTTTTCTCCGCTCACCGGCCGACTGGCTGAAACTGAGGTCCCGTAGGTATCTATAGCGTTTTGGGCTTTTTGTGAAACGCGTGGATCGCCGGAAAGACCAAGATAGTTGTACCCGGCGAAACTGATAAGGTCGTTTCCGCCGATGGTTACGGTGTTCCCCACTATGCCCTCATTGACATGGAAAAACGGATTTCGCAGTCCGTACTTCTCCATCTGGTCAAACTGGCCAAAAAAAGACCGGTATTCCGGAAAATCCTCTACATTTAAAAAACGATCAAATTCCTCGCTGGATAGCGCGCTATGTTCTTCAGCCGGTGAAGCCTTCCGGGCCGCTTTTTCCCGCAGCATTTTGCGGAACGCTTCGCGTTTTTGTTCTTCAGAATTTACAGATGGTATATTGTCCATTATGCATTCTCCTTTTCAATATGGGCGAGTATAATACCAGCCATATCGGCAATTGACGGTCCCTTGAGTAACTGCATGGTCGTGAACCGGTATCCGGTCTTCTCTTGAATAAGAACGAGCAGCTCCGTTGCGGTAAGTGAATCTATACCGAGCGAGGAAATAGCACGGTCGGGTTCAATTTTTTTCGCTTCTAGCCGCAGAACCTGGGCTATTATTCCGGTAAGGATTTCCATGATACGAAAAACCTGTTCTTCCGGTGGTAAATCGAGTATTTTGCCAGCCAGAGTGGCCTTTACGCCTTCATTGCCCGCCCCCGTTGACCTGGTGACATCTTTGTATCGGCCACACTTGCCGCGTGTTTGCGAGACACTCATAAGCCGTGCCCAATCAACATCAAAAGTCCCTACCGCGCAACGACCATGGTCGATGGCTGTTTCCATTGCGCCAAGCGCTTCTTCGGATGTAAAACTGCCGATACCTGAACTCTTAAATACCGATTCCAGACGAGCGTTTCGGGCGGCAACCCCGATGTCTGAAATTACACCAAGATTGATGGTCGTTGCTGCAAGCCCCAGCTGTTGCCGGTACGAAGCAAAAGAGTCAAGAAATGCGTTGGCCGCAATATAATTGGCTTGACCTGCGTTCCCGATAAGTGAGGCGATTGATGAAAACATGACAAAATAATCGATGGGGTCATCTTTCGTCGATTCGTGCAAGTTAAGCACACCGCCAGCCTTGGGCGCCATCACTTTTTCGAAACGGCTCCTGTCCATATCCATCAGATTTGCATCGTCAAGTACCATTGCGCAATGAAAAATGCCACGAATCGGATTGTTTCTGCGCAATTTTTCGCAAAAAGCGGCTATTGCAGTAGCGTCGGTGACATCAACCGCTCCAGTTATTATGTTGGCTCCTGATATTTTGAGCGATTCAATCATTGCTATTGTCTCGGGGCTTTCCCCCCGACGGCTTACCAGTACAACCGTACCTGCGCCGTTTTGCGCGAGCCAGCGTCCTATATGTAAACCGAATCCCGAGGTGCCTCCGGTAACCAGGTATGTCCCGTCTCGCCGGAGTCCGCCGTCGCGTGCCTGCGGCATGACAATAGGTGTATCCAGCGCACGCATGTCAACTACAACTTTTCCAATATGCTTACTTTGTGCCAGGAGTCGGAAAGCATCGGCAACATGGGCAGTATCAAATATGGTCACCGGCATGGCTGAAAAATAACCTTCATTGAAGAGTTCGGTTATTTGCCGCATGATTCTGCTCGCCTCGAGGGGACGTTCCTTTAATAAACGGTCAACATCAATAGCCGCAAAAGAAAGGTTGCGGTTGAATGGAAGCATGGGCAGACCGTTGTTGTCGGTAATGTCACGTTTTCCGATTTCGATGAACCTTCCATATGGGGCCAGCAGTTCGAAACTTTTCCTGAGTGCCTCTCCTGCGATAGCGTTGATCACTACATCTACGCCGTACCCGTCCGTATACTTCTTTACAATATCAGAAAAAGCCAACGTGCGGGAGTCCATAACGCATTTGATTCCCTTATCGCGGAGTAGCTGACGCTTCTCCTCCGATCCTGCGGTTGCGAGGATTTCGGCGCCTATCCATTGCGCCACCTGCACCGCAGCAAGCCCGACACCGCCCGTGGCATTATGAATCAGGATTTTTTCCCCTTTTTGCAAACGGGCCACTTCAACAAGGCCATAGTAAGCAGTGAGAAAACCCAGATATATCGGTGCCTCGTGAAACGCGAGGTTTTTGGGTTTACAGGCTCCGTAAAACGATGGGACTGTAGAATAGGAACTAAACCCGGCATTAGCCACCACCACTTCATCGCCAACTGAAAATTCCGTTACCCCTTCGCCCAACGCAACTACTTTACCCGCGGCTTCCATGCCAAGAGTGTTACCGAAATAGGTTTTTTCAAGGGCTTTCATCGAAATTTTCCCCAGGGCTTTAAGGATGTCCTTGTAGTTGACAGAACAATAGTGAGCTTCGACCTCGATTTCCCCCTTCTGGGGTGGTCTTCTCTCCGCAGGCCAGAAAATCAGGTTATCAAAACTTCCTGGGGTGGATACTTCAAGCACCACCGGTGTGTTGCGCTGTATCCTTACCCGCGGCAATCCATGTTCCGTTGCGCTGATCGAGGCAATGCGTTTGACATACCGTGATTCACCACGGAACGCAACGCTGTCGTCGCCATTGCCGGTGGTAGCCTCTTCTATCGCCATAACAATATGTTTCGTGGAATCCCATGACGGAATATCAATGCATTTGCAGCGGATTGCAGGATGTTCGTTTTCTACGACATGGGTAACGCCCCACAATGGTCCAAACGAAAGATCGATCAGAGTATCACCGGTGACCACCTGCTGGGACGATGCAGTGACGATTGTCAGGTTACAGGGGGATTCCGGTTGTCGATTAAGAATAACTTTGACTATTTCTACAAGTGTTGTGCAATGTTCGACAGAAGAATTATATACACTGCTGTTCGTTTCTGCAGAACTGGGGGCATATAGAAAACCATTCAATGTCGTAGCTCCGGAGGCTTCGAGCATACGTCCTATTGAGTGAGCATCTAAAATAGTCTGTGGCGGTTTTGTTTCATCCTTAAGGGATATGGCGGTGATGCCAAGTTCTTTATATGCCGCCATAATCTTTGTCGCATGAGTATCACTGTTTGCAAGAAATGCCCAGATTTTTTCCGGGGAAACAGGCTTTGACCGTATGTTCCGTTGTTCTTCCTTCCAGGCAAATTCGTACAGTTGATAGGAATGGGTTTCGGCCCTGTTGCCGTCGATTCTGCGACACGAAAGTCCAATCACCTCAACGCAACGGCGGCCATCTTCCGCAAATATGGTGATATCGGCTCTGATTGTCTGATGGTCTACGCGACGTACCGAAGCTTCGACAAAACACGTATCTTCGGGAACATACCTGAATCGCAGCTTTTCGATCTCCACTGGAACATAGGGGGCGGTACCATCTTCACCTACATTGAGAGCGGCAAAACATGTCTGAAATGCTCCATCAAGCACTGGAGGATAGAGAAGGTGCGATGTATCCGCCGGGATACAACCAGTCATGCGCGCAAATGCCCAGGAGTCTTTTCGCCAAATCTTCTCAACACGCCTGAAATATGGTCCATAATTAAGGCCCCGCTGAGCAAGACCTGCATAGAATTCAGTACCGTCAATCATTTCCGCGCCAGTTGTTTTACCGGAAACATCAAACCGTTCTTCTGCCTGTTCGCTATCGACATGGTAAAACGGAAGGATCCTGCCCGTTGCATGTTCCGTCCATCGTTCAGGGTCGTTTGACGTAAATGAATGAATTGAGAACCGGCTTTCCTTAAGATTAAAAGCTGTTTGAATATGCTGGTTCTTATCGGAGTAGTAAGCGAGAAACTGACTGAATTCAACATTTTCGATGGTGCATTCAATATCGTGGAACATTTCCCGATTGAGTGCGAGAGCGGCTTCTAAATATGCCGCCGCCGGTATGATGATCTCCCCTCCGACAACGTGATCGGGAATAAACGGAAAAAACTGTTCGTTCATTTCCACCTGAAAAACAAGCTCCGGGACCGGGAGGCGGTTGTTAAGAAACGGATTGCCAGTTCGACCAAGTCGTTCCTCTTTGGACTGCTCCGATTCAATCCAGAATCTGGATTTCTGCCAGGGATACCGCGGCAGCCGGACAAAGGTTCCTTTGGGAGTAAGTGATGTCCAATCGAGACGACATCCCAAGGTAAACAGTGTGGAAAGCGCTTCAAAGAGCGTAGGAACCTCTTTTTTATTACGATGCAATGAGGGCATTACTGTACACCTGAGGTTTCTGTCTTTGAAACATTCCTTGATGGAAGTCTCAAGTACCGGGTGGGGTCCTACTTCAATAAAGATTCTCCTGCCATTGTCGGCAAGCGCGGAAACCGCCTTATGCAGTTGTACCGGTTGTCTGACATTCCGCCACCAATAGTCTCCAGTCATTTCGGTTCCGTCTATAAGCCCCCCGGTGACAGTCGAATACAACGGGACAATACCGTTTTGCGGTTTGACAGAATCGAAATGTGTCAGCAATTCATCTTTAAGCAGATCAGTCTGACAGCTATGGTAGGCGACTTCCACATAAAGAAATTTATTGAAAACACTGTTTTCTTCAAGCATGGCCGATATGCTTTTCAGCTCGGAGGTGTCTCCGGAAAGCGTGACCGCATTTGGTCCGTTGATAGCAGCAATGGAAACACCGGAAAAATCCATAAGAAGACCAGTAGCTTCCTCCATTGATAAGCCGACAGCAAGCATGCTGCCTTTACCGGCGATTTTCTGCTGTATACGACTACGGTGATACACAATTCGTATCGCATCTTCCAATGTGAGCACGTTTGCGCAATGTGCCGCAGCTATCTCACCTACACTATGTCCAAGTATGGCGTCGGGAACTATCCCGAGGGATTTCCATGCGGCAGTCAGCGAAATCTGAAGCATAAGATTTGCAGGTTGCGCAATACGGGTCTCCCGTATCCGGGATGCGTCTTCGTCAACTTCAAACATCTCCCTGGCAAGAGACCAGCCGGAAAGTCGTTTGAAAATATCATCACACTCTTTAATGGTATCTGCAAAGGCGCGGTTATTTGTGTACAATTCGCGCCCCATGGCCCACCATTGCGGCCCCATGCCTGTATAGACAAAAACGATGGAACGTTCCTGCTCGGGAAGGATCTGTCCGGAAATGACTCCCTGGGGCAATTTTCCTTCGGCAAATGCGCAAAGCCGCTCATGAAGTACTGCCATTGAATCGGCAGTTATCGCAAGCCGGTTGGAATGATGCTTTAATCTATGAGCGCAGGTATAACGGAAATCCCTGAGTGAAACAGATGAACCATTTTCCCGGGGAACGATAAAATCCGCAAAAGACTGTGCCCGTGCCTTCAACGCGTTTGTGTCATGGGCAGATACTGGTAAAAGAAAAAAACCGTCATTGTCATTATCGGTGATGATTGCGTTTTGGGAACTATTGCTCTGGGTGATTTTCGGTTTTGAAAGTAGTGCATGAGCATTGGTGCCACCATAACCAAAGGAATTAACCCCCACATAAAGTGGATTCGACGTGTCGAGATCTCTTACGGTAACTGGCACTTCAATACAATAGGTATCCAATGGAATAGCTGGGTTGGGATTTTTAAAATGAATGTTGGGTGGAACTTTTCCATGGTGTATGCAAAGCGCGGCTTTGATGAGCCCCGCTATGCCGGCAGCAGCTTCCAGATGACCAAGGTTGGATTTGATTGAACCGACCAGGCATTTGTCACCGTGCACCCTTCCGCGGGAGAGAACTGCATCGAGTGCCCTGGTTTCTATGGGATCGCCAGCCTGTGTTCCAGTACCGTGTGCTTCGACATACCTGATTTTAGAAGGTTCGATACCGGCCTGGCCATATACGGATTCAATAAGGGCCGATTGTGATACCGGGTTGGGCATACTTATACCATTGGTCTGCCCGTCCTGATTAACACCGGTAGAGAGGATTACGGCATAGACAGGATCACCATCTTCCATTGCTTTTTCAAGGGGCTTGAGAAGCACAATCCCCGCCCCTTCACTTCTGACGTAGCCTGCTCCATCCTTATCATAAGTTTTGCACCTGCAATGGGGAGAAAGAAATTTACCTTTACACATGTTTATAAAATATTCTGGCCTGAGCATAACATTAACGCCGCCTGATAACGCCATGGAACATTCACCGTTCCAGATCGCTGAACAGGCCAGATGCGTAGCGACCAGAGATGACGAACAGGCCGTGTCTACCGACATGCTGGGACCGACAAAATTGAACGCATACGAAAGACGGTTTGACAGAATTGTCATAGTCGCATTGATTCCGGAGTAAATATTTGCAAGCTCACGGTTATACGCGCTCATGTTTTTCAATTTGTTATCAAGACAGAAACCGCCGATGTAAACTCCTGTATTTGATCCGGATAGTGAATCCAGGGGAATGCCTGCGTCTTCAAAGGCTTCGTAAGCGACTTCCAGCAGAAGGCGCTGCTGCGGGTCAAGGGTTTCCGCTTCACGAGGCGAAATCCCGAAAAAAAATGGATCAAACTCATAAATGTTTTCTTTAAGAAATCCGGCCTGCCGAGTGTACATCTTGCCGGGTTTATCTTTGTTGGCGTCATAAAATCTTCGATAGTCCCATCGATCGGATGGTACGTTAATAATAGCGTCAACTCCATCATAAAGAACGTTCCATAACTCTGCCGGACTACATGCCCCCGCCGGAAAACGGCAGCCGATACCGACAATTGCGATAGGACTTCGATTTGAAGGTAAAGATAACATTATAGCGTTCCTTTCATAAGAAGCGCGTTTAAAATGAAAATCGTATCTCAATATACAGCTGATAAGAGATCGGGTCTTTTTGGTTTATGAGTGAAATATAGGTGTTTATTTGGGTTTACGCAAATGTTTGGTACTATACAGAAATATTTTTAAAAATCAGTTTAAGCCTTTCTGCTGACTCTGCTTATCATTAAATATTGGGAATGAAAAACAACAAAGGGCAGAAGCACGGATGAGTTTACAATGCATTAATGTAGGTAAAAGATTTCAATCTCAAACAGGATTCAGCTTATTGAGTAATTCGATAAGCTCTGAAAATTCGCATGGTTTTTCGAGGTAGGCAAGTGGTTGTTCCTGCTGGGCTCGTTGCTTCATTTCCAGATTTGAATACCCTGTCATAAATAGAAGTGATGGGAACTGGTGCTGGTTTCAGGATGAGCGTGCAGTTGTCGATACTGTAAATGATAAATTGATATAGGTACTGCCAATAATTCAGCAAGTAGTGTCGATGTTACCATTTTCAATATCGAAACTAAAAAAGGTGAGAGTTCAAAGCGATTCGGCAAGCTGGCTTATCCGGATGATCACAATTCACCAGGGATTCTGATCGTTCCGAATGGAAATTATATTTCCATGTGGGCACATCATTACGATTCAAAGCATCTGTATAGTATTTACAGCAACGGTATCTGCTCAGCTTACAATCCGTGGAATGATGCAGCTCCACCTCTTCAAAGCGGGAGATCTGGCGTGGTACTACACAAAGACATGGGTGCAACCTGGGCATGGGAATCGGTTACCGCTAATTCTTATTTTTTTTTATTCTATAAGAGTTTTGCTTTTGAAGATTAACAACTCCAGGAGTAAGAACTCCTTACAAGTTATAAGTCATCCTATTCTGTCAATGGTACAAATAAAATAGTTTACTAAGGGAAAAAGCCACCCTGGAAATAATTTCTATACGCTTTAATTGTTTTTTAGTTATATTGTACCAATCAATTGAATTGCCTGTTTCTGAACGCTGATGCAAAGCGCTGATCTTACGATAAAAGGATGTGGCACTCTGCTGTGTGTATCAGGAAGGTGGAACTGGATGATTTTTGTTCAGTTGCAGTAAATTGTGATGAAAAAATCACACAAGTGAATAGGAACACTCATGAAAATCAAAGATATTCTGTTTAAAGCAGAAAACAAAGTAAAAGGCCTTCTGAATACTGATATTAAAGATACCTTTAACATATTTTTTGTGTTTATGTTGTGCGGGGTTTTAGTGAATGCTGCTTTCAGCCAGAGAATTATGGAGAGGCTCGGCAGGGGTATTGTTGCTGTAAATAGAGGTAATGGTAATGTATATATCAGCTGGCGCTTACTTGGTACAGATCCCGATGAGATAACTTTCAATATGTATCGTTCTACTGATGATGGGGCTCCGGTAAAACTGAACAGTGAGCCGATTGTTACCACCACAGATTTTTCAGATAAAAATGTGGATCTTACAAAAAGTAACTCATGGTTTGTGAAACCTGTTATCGATGGTGTGGAACAGCTTGCCAGCAAATCCTTTACGCTTGCAGCAAATGCTCCGGTGAAAAATTTCATAGCAATCCCACTGAAAACATTAGCAGGATATTCCACCTTGCATGTTTATGTAGGAGATCTCGATGGAGACGGGGAGTACGATTATATTGTCAAGAGGTTTCCTGAAGACAATACAAAAAATATTTATCTGGAAGCATATATGAATGATGGTACCTATAAATGGAGAATCGATCTTGGACCCAACATGGAACAGGGTAATTATTCTGCAAATCCGTTCGTTCTGGTCTATGATTTTGATTGTGACGGTAAAGCTGAAGTTTTTACTAGATCCGGAGAAGGAACCAGATTTGCCGATGGTACTACTATCGGAGATGTTAACAAAGACGGTAAAACTGATTATCGCACTTTCCCGGCGACTTCAATAGGTGGCTATATACTTCTGGGCGATAACTGCCCGGAATATATTTCCATGGTTGATGGTATGACTGGTAAAGAGCTTGCCCGTACCGATTATATTGCCCGCGGTGCCAAAGCTGACTGGGAGTCTCTCTGGGGTGATGGATATGGCCACCGAATGAATTTCAATTTTGTGGGTGTAGCGTATTTTGATGGCATTCATCCCAGTATTATAGCATCACGGGGTGAAGGATCAAAAATGGATATTGCAGCCTGGGATTATGGTAATAAAGCATTTACAAAAAAGTGGACCTGGAGTTCAAGGGGTAAAACATTCAGCAACGGACAACATTGGGCTGATTTTCATAACATCCGTGTAGTTGACCTCGATGGAGATGGAAAAGATGAGGTCTCATGGGGCGTAAACGCAATGGATGACAATGGAAGCCCTCTGTATCTGGCACCTGCCGATCTGGGACATGGTGATCGATTTGTTATTGCCGATATCGATCCCGATCGGGTTGGGCTGGAATGTTTTGTCATTCAACAGTATAATACCACATTAGCCGCACTCTTTGATGCCAGAACCGGTGCAAGGATTAAAAGCTGGACTACAACACAAACCGATGTCGATGTCGGGCGGGGAGATGTAGCCGATATTGATCCACTTCACAAAGGGAAAGAACTTTTTTCTTTCGCATCTGCCGGAGTGCAAAGTTGTAAAGGTGCTGAAATATCATCGACAATTCCTCATCCGGCGCTATCGATCTGGTGGGATGGGGATGTATTGCGGGAGTTTCTTGATGCTGCCGATGGAAACGGGTACAACCCTATCATTAACAAGTGGAATTACACTTCAGGTACAAGTGGTCGTTTATTGAGTTTGTATAATGAAGGCGGCCAGTACTCAACAAAAACCACCTATGCAGGCCGTCCGCCGTTATACGGTGATATCATGGGTGACTGGCGGGAGGAGATCGTCTGTGAAAATGGTGATCGCACTGAATTGAGAATCTTCTCCACCTGGACTCCTGCATCAAGAAGGATCTATACGCTCATGCACGATCCTGCATATAGAGCGTGTATTAACCCTAAATATTATCTTCCAACTACTGAGACCGATTTTTACATTGGTGATGGTATGAGCACGCCTCCCCGTCAGAATATTACATTTCCTGACTCAAAGTACTATACCCTTACAACGTCAGTTACTGGAGAGGGCAAGATTTCACCGGATAAAGGTACTTATGAGGCGAATCGGGATATACAATTAACCGCAACATCGGCAACGAAATACCTGTTTGATCATTGGGAGGGGGACGCAACTGGTAATGATAATCCGCTCACTGTCACAATGGACGCAGATAAAACGATAAAGGCTGTCTTTATATCTGATACAAGTCGGTATTATACGGTAAATGCGAAAGCTACTCCGGGTGGTACTCTTGTCCAGATACCGTCATCTGGTGAAGCAGCCCAAGGTACGAAAATAACTTTTTCACCAGTTCCCGATTGCGGCTGGAAATTCAATGGCTGGACGGGTTATTATACCGGAACCGATTCTGTTTACACAATTGAAGCAATCGATACCAGCATTACCCTGACTGCTCATTTTATGCCGCTGGATGAACAGGTATACGAGGCAGAGTGTGGTATAGTTACCAGCGGCATAGTTGAATCAATTAATACCGGATTTTCAGGTGCAGGATACATCAATGTAGATAATGTAATTGGATCTTCACTTGGATTGCCGGTTTATGCTAAAGCTGGTGGTGAACAGAGTTTGTCCATTACCTATTCAAATGGTACTGCTTCACCAAGGTATTTTTCGGTAAGTGTAAATGGAACGGTAGTTATGGATTCACTCAGCTTTGAGTCTACAACAGACTGGACGACCTGGAAAGTTAAGCAAATTACTTTGAGCTTAGAAATGGGCATAAATGAAATTGTTTTTAATTCAATAACTGCTGATGGCGGGCCAAATGTTGACAAACTGGTATTGAATATAAAGGTATCTTTGCGGCCTCAAGAACTTGCTGCTCCCTTTACTATCTATAATTCTGGATCGTTTATCTTCAATAATTATAATCCAGGTGCAAAGGTGAGAATCGAACTTTTTATGATTAATGGCAGAAAATCCTTTGACAGAAAGGTTGTGCTGGGATCTTCAATCACGAGTGTGAAACTACCGTTATGCGAAATGAACAAAGGTTTTTACATTCTGAAAACCTCTATCAATGGCGTTTCAAGTACAAGGAAATTAAATGTAATGAAATGATGTAATGGAAAATCCCACTCTGCCGGGTTACACTAAGTATTAAACTATTAACTTCTTGTTTCATGTTTTAAATAAATCAATTAACTCTCAGTCACTCAGCAATAATAAAGCTTCAATCTCTTCTTTGGTTAAAGTACGACGGTAAATCCTCAAGGCGTCAATTTTTCCTCTCCAATACTCACCTAATGCTTTGCTTTGTGCACCGATACGTAATGGCAAGTTGGAAATGGTTCCAGGAATAGCTGTTTTGGAACCGATGAAAGTTGCATCGACATACACACTCATCGAATCTCCATTAAATGTAAATGCATAACAGTGCCAGGATGTATCGAGCATATCGATAGCCCTTACTCCTCCATCGATAATTGATGAATCATAAGCCGCACGTGTAATAACACCATTTACAGGAATTGGCTGAGTCCAATGATAACGGTAATAGCATTCAATAACGTCTGTAGCATAATCCACTATTATGGCATACGCTTCTTGAGTTCCAATTCCCATTTGAAGGATCGTCCCGATACCTGTGTACTGAGTTCCGGGAATATCTGATTTTGCCCAGACGACAATCGAAATACTATCTTCGCAATCGATAGTTGAATCGTAAGGAATTTCGATATAATCATTGACCCCATCAAAAAGGTAAGCACTATTGGCCCTTCCAGCTCGATCAGTGGATGGTATCGCTCCATAAATGGCTCCATCATTAAAATTTCCACTCATATCGTGTGCGGACCCATTAAGAGGATACCATGCAACTAACCCTTTCTCCAGAGAATCTGATTTATTTTCAATAATTTGAACGTCTACTACAGCGTTTGTTGAGACTCGTTTAATGGTCAATGGGACATTTACCGTAGATCCCTTTGGAAGATCAGCAGCGGTACTTCCGGAGTATTGTAAGGTATCAAGAGAATCGTATACTGCAATAGCAAACAATCTGTTCTTACCGGAAGGTATCCCCGTCACAGTATCTTCGATACCGGTACTGATGATCTTCAGGGTGCGGGTTATGGTATTCATGTCGGGTGCACTGATTGTAAGAACAGCTTTCTTTGCAAGTCTGGAAAACGGTGTTCCTGAAGCAGCTGAAAATTTGAATAATGCTGATGATGTCTCAGGAGAAAATTCATCAAAAGGCAGTGCTTGATTACATCCGGACAGAAACAATGTACCGGCAATCAATAAAAGAAACCAGAATGTTTTTTGTAAATCCATATAAATCTCCTTTTCAAGGACCCTCTTCCTGAATCTCACTGGTAATGATGATCGTTGATGAATCACTTCCGTTTCCGGTATTCCAAACGGTGGTACCATTAACAATCCTGAATGACGTCTGTTCGTTTACCGGTAATGTACTGCTGTATGTTCCATCAGGATTTTTAACAAAAAATATAGACAGTGTATCAATTTCGTTTGAAACAGTAACAGCTAGTTTTAACTCCACGGTGTCTTGCTCTGTAAATGAAACCCTGAAGTTACCGCTTCCAAGTGAATCAAGAAACCCGGATGTTCCATTAATGTAATAATTATTCACGGTGATATGCTCGATGTTTTCAATCGTGGTGATATTGAATACCTGGTTGATTATGATGGTAATCTGTATATTAACAGTCTTATCCTCATTTCGTTCCAGTAAGAGCGATGACTCACTGCCGATAAGAATACTGTCCTTGAAAACCGAGATCGAGTATATCCCTTTTGGCAAGCTGTCAAATTTGAAATGGCCATTAGATGTGAGAACATTTCTAACAACAGTATCATTTGATGATAAAACCGCTAATATGGTATCTTTGTAAATATCATCCTTGTTGAGGATGAGACCAGCTATCGACCCTGAATTGACATCAGTACCGGTACCTGCAATCTGGGGTGAACACAAAATTAACACACACCACAGCAGTATTACACCAATTTTACACATAACTTACCCCTTTTTTGAAACCGGATATGCATGTATGGCTATTTGATAGACTCTGTCCGGTTTTCCCTCATCCTTGTGGGTAATTGATATGATTTCTGCCCGTAAATGACGGATACGGCTGATTATCCGTTCAAGACCTTTTTTTGTCACGCTGATTGTCATTTGAGAGCTATCATGCGTGCCGGGGATGTCCTTTTCGAGAATTTGCCGCAGAACCTCATGGTGTGCCAGATGGTAATGACGCATGCATTCATCCTTTACGTTGTCGCCAGTTGTAATGACCTTGTCCGTTGGTTCCCAAAAGCCATTTTGGTTTTTTCTGATCAGGCCCAGATGTGCCAATAATTGTATCGATTCCTGCACCTGTCCCGGGGAAACTCTTTTGTAAAGAAGTGCCGACATGGTTGCATAATCCTTTTCAAAATTTCCTGTATCCAGAACAGACCGTATTGCTGCATGCCACCATTCCCTGAAATATTGAAATGTTTCCTTTTCAATTATTTTTTTTGGAGTATTATTCATCTCAACAATCTGTTCAAACCAGAACTCTTTTTCCTGAAACGTTGCTGGTTGGCCATAGCCGATAAGCGCTCTGAAGTATTTAGCTTCTCTGTTTTGGAGATTCAAAAGTTTTGTTAATCGTTCAAGTACCTCCGGGCCAATTAATTTTCTGCCCTTCTCAAGATCATTAAAATAAGAGCGGTTTTTTTGACCAAGTGCATGACAGAGAAATTCATGAGTCAGTCCGGGATTGCGCAGTTTTTCAGCAGTTCTCCAATCATTGAGATATTTTTTATAATCGATATATTCATAAATATTAATGTTCATCTCTACCTTTGCCTGTATTCACTGGAACCTGAGCTTCTACATCCAATATTGTA
>JBNKZD010000322.1:0-4407 GCA_050301235.1 Chitinispirillaceae bacterium
CCTTATGCCAAGAAAGAAACTATGCAAAGTATTTCCATTTTTATTGTATTTATCAGATATGTTTTAAAATAACTTTGCATTATCTCCGAAGATGTTTATGAAATTCATCTCAAAATAACTCAACGGAGATATTCCAATGGAAAAACAAATATTATCCAACCTTCTCGCTGATTTGGAGTTGGAACTTTTACGTCTCGGTTATACGGAAGGCAGCATGAGATTCTATCGTAATCGCTGGAAAAAACTACTGACCTTTGCGGGAAAACAGGGAGAATCGTATTTTACAGAACAACTTGGTATTGATTTTGTTAACCAATATTTCGACATTGCTCAAGATGATTTCAGACGAACTCTCTCACAAGCTCAGACGCAAGATTTACGTGTTATCCGAATGATTGGGGATTACCAGCTACACCATTCCATACTCAGGCGCTATCAAAAACATCGGCAGATACTTACAAATTCCTTTTTTATTGAAACATGCCGCCGATTTCAACGATTCTGTGAAAAGAAAGAATATTCACAGGAAACCATTGGTCATTATATAAAGCAATCGACATACTTTATGGATTACCTTACTTCTCAAGAAATTACCAACTTTGAACCTGTAACAATGGGTAACATCAATGCATACATCAGGACACTTGCAGGTTTTTCTTACAAAACTGTGGAACAAAACATCTGCTCCCTACGGGCATTTTTCCGTTTCTTGTATCAGGAAGGAACCGTAACCGTGGATTTTGCTTTAAAAATGCCTATGGTAAAGGCTCGTAAGCAGACTGCAATTCCTTCTGTTTGGACACATGAGGAACTAAAAAAGCTGATTGGAGCTATTGACCGTGGAAGTCCAAAAGGAAAACGGGATTATGCAATCATTCTAATTGCTTGTCGTCTCGGTCTGCGGTGCGCGGATATCAAAAATCTGTGCTTTAAAAACTTAAACTGGGCAGCAAAAAAACTCTGTTTCGTCCAATCGAAGACCGGTCAACCTATGGAACTTCCACTTGTACCGGATGTCGGATGGGCTGTTATTGATTATCTGCGATACGGAAGACCAAAAGTTGATAGTCCATGTATTTTTGTGCGACATTTAGCACCATTCCTTCCTTTTTCTGCAAGTGACCATTTGGAACAGCTTATTCGTACATACATGGAAAAAGCACATATTTCGAAATTACAAAAGCGCAGGGGGATGCACAGTCTTCGTCATACCATGGCTAGCGTTCTTCTTGAAAAAGACACTCCACTTCCGGTTATCTCCGATATCATCGGTCATCTGGACACAAACTCCACTGCCGTTTATCTGAAAGTCGATATGAAACGGCTTATGGAATGTCCACTTGACTATGAGGAGGTTATCCACATTGAGTAATCCTGTATTCATTGGCCCTTTCCGTAAAGAAATGATGGATTTTATCACATTAAAGAGAGCCATTGGTTATAAATATCTGACAGAGGCAGGCATCTTAAAACGATTTGATTCCTTTTTGTTAGATAACTATCCTTCCTTTGATTCGCTTACAAAGGAATCTGTAACGAAATGGTGTGGAAAAACCAATCATGAGACAGCCGCCAACCAGAGTTCCCGTTCTTCGGTAATACGCCAGTTTTGCAAATATATGAATACAATTGGCAGAAATGCATGGATAATGCCAGAGAATTATTACCCGGCAGGCGTAAAGTATGTCCCACATATTTATACTCCAGGTGAGCTCCGTAGATTTTTTGCAGAAACAGATAAATGTCATTCCTGTAATGAGGCCCCATTCAGACATATGATCATGCCTGTTTTCTTCCGGTTGCTTTTTTCCTGTGGCCTTAGGTGTTCTGAAGCTCGCCTGTTGAAAGTGCGTGATGTAGACATAGAAAAGGGTATACTGTCTGTCATGAATTCAAAAAATCATAATAATCGCCTTGTTCCCATGCCACAATCCATGATTCTGCGTATGCGTAAATATGTCAAATCGATACATTCCTTTTCAGAACCGAATGAATATATTTTCCCGGCTTTTGGTGGAAAACCAATGACTTTAGGGAACGTTTACAAAAACTTCCGTCAGTTTCTCTGGAAGGCTGGAATATCCCATACCGGTGATGGCCCAAGGGTACACGACTTTCGCCATGCCTACTGCATTTATCGGCTGAAAGCATGGGCGGAACAAAATAAGAACTTAATGGTACTGCTTCCAATGCTGCGTACTTATTTGGGACATGAAACCTTCAATGAGACAGCATATTACTTGCGTCTCACCGCTGATGTTTTTCCTGATATACAGCTGAGACTGGAACGACATTACCCAGGCATTATACCAGATGCAGGAGAGTTTTATTTTGAAACCGACTGATTTTTCACAGTATCTAACAGCATTCCTGTCGGAGTACCTTTTATCACAGAAAAATGTCAGCAGGAACACCATAAAGTCTTACAGGGATACATTCAAGCTCCTTCTTGTATTCTGCAAAGAAGATGGGCTTCCGATCGAAAAGATAACAATGCGGAAACTTGCTACAGACAGAATACAAAAGTTTTTAAACTGGTTGGAACAGGTACGAGGCTGTTCGATTTCTACGCGGAATCTTCGGCTTGCGGCTATTCATTCATTTTTCCGTTATGCACAATCAGAATCTCCACAGGCACTGTATCATTACCAGCAGATATTATCGATACCTATGAAAAAGAACCGTACGAAAATGGTAGAACACTTATCTGCCGATGGTATCAAGATATTACTGGCACAGCCAGACAAATCACTAGCAAAGGGTCGTAGGGATCTTGCTCTAATGAGTGTTATGTATGACAGTGGTGCCAGAGTTCAGGAAATAATCGACCTGACAGTGAAAGATTTCATCCGTAGCAATAGTCCAGTGCTTATTTTAACTGGCAAGGGCCGTAAAACCCGAAGAGTTCCTCTAATGAGAAACACTGCTAATATTATGGAATTTTATATTTCCGAAAACAAACTTGATGTTAATCACAAAAGAGACTATCCACTTTTTTGCAATCGGCAGCATAGTAAACTAACAAAAGAAGGTATAGCATATATCATACAGAAATACGTTGTTTCAGCTCATGAGATTTCAGAACTGGTTCCTAAAAGAGTAAACTGCCATATGCTCCGTCATTCAAAAGCTGTTCATTTATTGCAAGCCGGAGTAAATTTAGTTTATATAAGAGACTTCCTTGGGCACAGTGACATCAAAACTACGGAAATTTATGCCAGAGCTGATTCAGAGCTTAAACGCAAAACGCTGGAAAATGCCTATCCTGAACTTGTGGACTCAAATCTTCATGATTGGAGTGAAAACGCCGATTTAATGGAGTGGTTATCGGAACTTTAATATCGATCATTAGAATATTATGCAAAGTACTTCTATTAAGAATACTACATTTGGAGAAAAAAACAAACATTCTTTGCATAGCGTTCGACTTTGCATAAGGAGGATTATGCAAAGCTTTGCATAATCCTCCTTGCGGAGTACCTGTTGCCGGATGCACTACCTTTCCATCTTCTTCCATGATTCCTGCTCGAAGCCATTTTCCAATCAGGTTTAGAAATGCCCGATCAGATACTCGTTGTTCAACCATCCGCAGCATCCATCCATGATCAAGCGTATCATAGAAACCTTTGATGTCAACCTCGACTACCCAGCCAATGCGCTTGCTCATAAAAGTGTCTCTAAGCTGCTTGACTGCTTTGCGCTGATCCCGGTGGGGACGGTACGCATTGCTGAAATCATAAAAGTCCTGCTCATAGATCGCTTCAAGAATACTTGCCGCAACCCGCTGTGGTAGCTTGTCTCTTACGCTTGGGATTCCTAACGGCCTCGTAGTGTTTGGCCCTTTAGGTATGTGTTTGCGACGGATCAGCTTTGCATGATATCGCTTTTCCTTAAGTTCCGATACAAGTTCTGCAACATGCGACTCAAGATTTTTGCCGAATTCAGCATGATCTATTTCGTCAACACCTGCCGCAGCCTTCGGGTTAATCTCATAATAAGCTGCCCTCAGATTACTTGTATTCAGCAAACTGTACAGTCCACCGAACCGATGCGTTTTGTCTGACTTTGCCTTTGTTGCTATTGCTCTCAGTGAGGTTGGCAACAGTTTGTCCGGTCTCTTCTCACCGGCTGCTGTTTCCTTTGAAAGCTGCGTATGCCTGTTCATCCCTTCCCCTCGCTTCCGCGATTCTTTATTTGTTTCACGTTAACATGTGGCAGGCTCTCCCTGCCTCTGAGTACTATGAATGAATCCGACTCCCACCTGTTGTGTCACCGGGCACTTCAATTTCAGCCACTTATGGGCACTTCAAAACCAGCCACATAAATATACTTTAGATTTTACTCCTTTTGTTGTTTTTTGAGTCTATAACTGCTACCCTTAATATTAAATGCGATTACATTTTCCAG
>JBNKZD010000323.1:0-20306 GCA_050301235.1 Chitinispirillaceae bacterium
GATCTGTGTAAGATTATGCTTCGCGATTCCGCACATCTCCAGGAAAAAGATCTTGAATGGGTCAATGTCATCCGTCGAAGAAATCACCAGCCGGAGCAACTTCCGCTCTACACACTCCGTGATGTTGAAGCATCAATGGATCTTTTTGTTCCGATCGATTTTGATAAAGAATTTACTATAGCAAAAGATGTTCAGGTCATGTTCAGAGATGCCGGGCATATTCTGGGATCTGCCGGAATTCATCTCGAGATTACAGAAAACGGAAAAACCTATAAGGTTGGCTTCTCGGGAGATGTTGGCCGCCCCGGGATTCCACTGACAAACGATCCCAATGTTCTTCGGGAACTTGACATACTTATAATGGAATCCACCTACGGTAACCGCCTTCACGATTCGTTTGATACCGTTGAGGAGGATCTGTGTAAAATTGTCAGAGACACAGCATCAGCCGGGGGCAAACTGATTATTCCATCATTTGCTGTCGGAAGAACTCAGACACTGGTGTATGTTCTGCACAAACTCTATGATCAGGGCCGTATCCCGGAACTGCCAATCTATGTAGACAGTCCTATGGCGGTTGATGCAACTACCGTGTTTGAAAAATATCCCGATCTTCTCGACCGTGAAGCACAGAGAGTGTTTGTCAAGAACCATGTGGACCCCTTTCAGTTCAATCGGTTGAGTTATGTGCATGATGCATCAGAATCAAAAAAGCTTAATTATCTGGCATATCCTCATATCATTATTTCCGGTTCCGGTATGGCTGAAGGTGGACGTATTCTGCACCATCTGAGAAACAACATTGACAACCCAAGAAACTCTCTTCTTTTTGTTGGCTATGCAGCACGGGAAACCCTGGCACGCAAGATCATGGATGGTAATAAGATCGTTAAAATCTTCGGTGAAGAACATACGGTCCGAACCAAGATCCATATGATGGATGCTTTCAGCGCGCATGCTGACCGGCGTAATTTATTAGATTATGTGGATCTTACACCGCCGTCAAAACTGAAACATGTCATTCTGGTTCATGGTGAACTTGAGCAGTCACAATCTTTACGTGATGCGATACGCAGCAAGGGGTACCAGAATGTGCACATCCCCGCACCTGGTGATACATTTAACTACCCGGTACCTGATTGAGTAAGCATTGTTCAAATTCAGAAATACGGTCGGAAAGATTAAATCTATCAAAAACAGATTTTTTTCCGGCCTCCCCCATTGTCTTACGCAACAGAGGATCATTGATTAATTGAACGGTCCTGTCTGCAAATTTCTCAATATCAGGAAATGGAACAAGGAAGCCCGTTCTGTCAGCAGTAATAATTTCGGGATTACTGGTGATATCAAATGCAACAACCGGTTTTGACTTTACCATAGCTTCTACAATTACATATCCAAACCCTTCCCAGATCGATGTAAACAGGAAGATATCGATTGCGTTCATGAATCCGTCCATATCATCGACAAATCCGGTAAGGACAACCTCTTTTCGCACATCACACGCATCAATCAATGAGTCGAGTTTTTGCTCCAGCTCACCTGTTCCTGCAATAAAAAGTGTAAATACAATTCCGCGCTTTTTCAGCAGAGATGCAATCCGGATCAGATGTTCCTGCCCCTTCTGAGCAGTGAGTCTCCCGGCATTTCCCAGTAGTATCCCACATCCCTTTTCTTGAATCAACTTTAATTTATTATCACTTTGAGCAGTAACATTGGTAAGTTCAATTCCATGATAGATTACATGCACTTTGGATTCATCTACATATTTTTTGAGATGTTTAAGTGTGTTATCTTTCGTGTCCTGTGAATTTAAAACGATATGTGTGAGAATGGATCTGAAAATCAGTATATTAGTCAATGATGCTTTTACCGGAAGAGACAAGCCTCTGAGATAAACGATCCTTTTGACGCCTGCCAATTTTGCAGAAATACTTCCAAGCTTGAGATCCTGTGATGCGGAAAAGACCACCGTATCGATCCCTTGCTTTTTGTAGAAAAAAACAAGTCGGAATATTTTAAATGGATTGAGAAAGGAGAGATTATGCACTGAAACCGGAAATGTACGAAACCCTGCAACGCTTGCTTTGTTAAACAAAGAAGAATTTACATTTGATGCAACAGTGACCAGATAGTTTTTATCTCTGAAGGCAACAGCATTCTCCAGATGAAGCTTTTCCCCTCCACCCCAGAATGTAATACTATTAAAAAAACAGATATGCTTCATTTACTTACACAATCTTCAAAAAGAAACATTACCTGAAAGACCAATTTAGGAAGTGTTTTTTGTTTAACATGTTACTTCAAGAATGTTATAAATCTATCGATAAATTTAAGGTAACTGGTTTTTAATATAGAATATCACAGTATTAGTTACAAGATATTCACGTTTTTCCCTTATTGACGGATTCTGCACGCCAAAATATACGCTAGTGTGTATTATTTACTGATATGGTGATGGATGTAAAACGATTGAGCTTATAATCAAATAACCTGGTTAGTTGGTTGGGAAAATAACATATTTAAAAAGCGTTCATTTCCTCCGAAACCGTTATTATAAACATATTCAGGAGGTTGTATCATGAATTTTTCGTCATCATTTATTAAAACTGCCATGCTGATTGGAGCAGCAGCAACGACTATTTTTGCCGGTGTGGAACCTTCACCATTTCTTCCGATCTGGAAGTTGATAATTATTATAATTGGAGGTTAATACCTTTCATTAATTCCCGAAAGAGGAAATGATCGCTTTTAATCTTAAAAACGCCGTCACTTGAAGCGAATAACTCGCCAGGTTATTGCAGTTTTAATGTTGAACCTGAACCGATTTTAGTCCGATTTCCAAGGTTTGTATTAACTCGTTGCCAATTCCATCCCGCTCAGATGGCTCGAAATTTGATCCAGCTTGAATCAAACCGGGTATTTGCCGGAAAAAAAAATTATTTTTAGAACATTAAGCATTTGTTACTATTCATAGAAAGGTACTCACCATGCCAATGTACGAATTTTTCTGTTCTGATTGTAACACCATTTATACATTTCTATCAAAAACAATCAATACTGAAAAGGTTCCAACCTGCCCTAAGGGCAATGATCATAAACTTGAAAGAATGGTTTCACGTTTTGCATTCACCGGCTCTTCACGTAAAAACAGTGATGGTGAGGATGATGGTATGCCTGATATTCCCATCGATGAATCTAAAATGGAACAGGCGATTGCATCACTGGCATCACAGGCTGAGAATATCAACGAAAACGACCCTCGTCAGGCCGCTGATCTTATGCGACGTTTATCCAGTATGACAGGATTGAAACTGGGCGATAAAATGGAAGAAGCGCTCAGCCGGATGGAGTCCGGTGAAGATCCAGAAGCGATCGAAAAAGATATGGAAGATATTGACGAAAAGGATCTGTTTAAATTCGAGAGTACCGGGGGAACAAAGAAAATTTCACGTCCGGTCAGGGATGAAACGTTATATGAAATGTGATGTTAAATTTTTATACCCCTTCCATAGTTACATCTTTTAGCAAACGATTTTTTCTACCTTTCAAAAACTTATGCCCCATTTTTATTTCAAAGAAGAAAAAACCTGTCAGACCAACTATAAAAGGGGCAATAAAAAAGAGTAGTCGAAATAACAGGAGCGATGCCATTATGTTCACTGTTGCATGGTCTTGATTCATCAACATGGCAGCACTTTCAAACACTGCCAGGCCACCAGGAACCTGACTTGCCATACCAGCAATATGGGAAATCACATACATTGAGATAAATTTAAACATATCCTGCAGCGCCGTCTGAGGCATCAGGACATAAAACATCACCCCTGTAATTGTCCAGTCAAGAATGCCAACCAGTACAATACCAAGCCCTTTACCCGGAGATGGAATGTCAATATGAAATTTGCCAAAATCTATCTTTTTGATCCGGTTTTGAAACAACATTGTAATGAAAAGTGCAACCGGAAGCATCAGTAATATCGAAACACCAATCTGTGCCTGCCTTCCCCACTCTCCAAGGTAACTTATTTGTGGGAAAAAGTAGAGAAAGGATATTGACGAAAGAAACGAGAAGCCCAGCCAGTACCCTATTGTGTAAAATCCTATTGCACGGGCAATTGAACTTGCCCCGACTCCCCAGGCGGAATAGAAACGGAACTTGATAGAACTGCCAACAATTGCCGAAAGTCCAAGATTATTATTCAGAGTATCACCGACAAATGATGTAAAGGCTACCTTTCGAAAAGGCAGATCTACTCCCGCATATTTCATCCCGATCCAGTCATAACCGATCATTACCAGGTAATTAAAAAAACATAACACTATTGCAAGCGCCAGTTTTCCGGGATTCACGGCATTGATGTTATCTAAAATTTCCTTAAAAGAAAGTCCATGTAATAACCGAATCAGAAAAAAAGTAGCGACTGTAAGAAATGAAAGACTGATAAGTGATAGTACAAGGTGATAGATGGGTTTATTTTTCTTTTCTGAAACCATTTGAAAACATATTCTTTATGAAAGTGTGATTATTGCGTGACTGATTGAAAATGATTTTTAATAATTTGAGAAATTGTATTTCCTTGAAGATACATCATCGCATGGGTACCATGCTCAACAACTTTGAACACTGTCTGCGGAAGAAATCGAGGTATTAATCTGGCTTTTGAGAGTGAAATTGCCTTATCAGAATCACCATGAATTGCCAGTACCGGGCAGCGAATTTTCCTGCACTCCTCCGGACCATCGAAAGTGGCTATAGAGCTGAACGCCTGACGATACCATGAAATTTGTTTAATGTATAAGATTTCAAGAACCTGATGCATCGGGTTATTTTTTCCATTAAAAACTCTTCTAAACAATCTATCCAGAAGCCAATAGAGTTTTGCATCTGAATATTTTAAGATGAATCTGCTCATTTCTCTGCTTCGAGTCAAATCCGTTGAGTTACCGTTCATAACAAAGGTTGAAACAAGCACAAGTCCAAGCAACCGTTCGGGATTGAGTGCAGCATATTTTATACTTACTCCTCCGCCAAATGAAACTCCGCACAAAAACAACTTCTCAATCTTCATGCAGTGCAAAAAATCATTAAGGATAGTAACAAAATTGTTCATGTTCCCCTCATAAAAAGGGGTTTTTTCCGGAAGATCATATGCAAGCAGCGTCCAGTTATCGGAAAGCTGGTCAATATTAACAAAATTTCGTCCATCAAGGAACATCCCGTGAAGAAACAGGAACACCGGGGCATTTTTCCTTTTTGATTGATGAATATAGAACCGATGAGAAATATTTGTATCGGGTGAAATAAGCTCTTTTAATTGCCACCCTCTGAGTTTCCATCCCTCTTCGGGTATCTTGTAAGAGGTTCTTTTGTGCTCATATGGAAATGTGTCCGGAAGAAACCTGATGTACATGGAAAGAAAAACCTGCACCAGTCGAACCAGACCTTTTGCCATACTGTTTTCTTTAAGCACAAACTGTTCCGATCGAAAAAAAATCAAATCTGATAGCTATGATTAAATATTTTAATAATGCAAAAAATTACAATGACATCTTCAAAATACGTTTTAGAAAACAGATATATTGAAAAATAACTCAACACCCTCACTCTTAATACACTTGTTAAAAAATATAGTCAACGAACCCTGCGAAATAACTTAAAACTCTTAATCAATTAAATAAACATATTCACCAAACATTATTTTATTGTATACTCACTATTTATTAAGAAACCAACTTATTCAAAACATCCAGGGGATACATGATGAAATCATTGCTGTTTCTGCTTTTTGCATTCTCAATCACTGCATTTTCTGTCACCTTCGATGCAGCACAGAAAACATCTACACTAAGCCAGCAACAGTTAGCCGGAACATGCCTTCCAGTGTTCAATCAACCATTAACCTACAGCAGAATCAAAGCAGGACTGGCTCTCTCACATTACGCTACATTCCGCTTTCCAAACGGTACATTGTCAAATGAATATCACTGGAATGGCAAAGGTTCGTATGATTCCACAGGAATCTGGCACCCTGATACGGCAGTTACCAGTGCTGGTTTCCTGAGTACCAATCTCTATTGTGGAACTACATCAAGCAACTATGATACAGACCGATACTCAAAAATCACCGATGGTGATACAACCAGTTTCTGGTGGAGTGATCCATCAATTACCGGTTCTGATCCATATATCTATCTGAGCTGGCCCGGCAGTAAAGCGATTGACTCAGTGGTTATTCTCTGGGGCAACCGTTTCAGTAGAAATTTTGAAGTGCAAACCTGGCAGGGCAGTGTCGGCTACCCTGGCCCCCACCAGATGAAAGATGAAAGGTGGAACACAGTTCTTTCTGATACAGCCGGAGCCGGTGGTCGGACAAGTGTCAAATTTACTTCAGTTTCAACATTTGCATTACGGGTTATATCTCATAAGGGATTCGATGGGAACGATGTCCAGATTCGTGAGATATATGCGTTCTCGAATGGCACCCTGATCACTTCTCACAAACCTGATCAGGCAACACAGACAAAAACAATCGCAATATCCACTCATCCGGGCAACACTGATGAATCCATCTATCAATGGACATTCGATAAGTTCATGAGTTATCTTGATACAATGGGTACCCCTGCCCAGGCAGTTATCTGTGTCAATTACGGCACAGGTACGGCAGAAGAAGCTGCAGCCTGGGTGTATTATGCTAATAAAGTCAAAAAATACAACATCAAATACTGGCAGATCGGTAATGAAATGGATGGTGAGTGGGAGATCGGTGGTCCTGTCAATGCATATACCTACTCGGAAAAATATCTCCAGTTTGCAAAAGCAATGAAAGCCGTTGATCCATCGATTAAAATCCTCGGTCCACTGGCATCCGGTCTCGATAAACTGAGTGGTGAACATGACAATCGCACCTGGCTCGAATCGACCATTTTTAAAATCGGTGAAGCGGAAAAACGTGATTCCTGTACCTATCTTGACGGCATCGATTTTCATTGCTATCCATACTGGTCATCCGGAGCCATTAAAGCTCAGGATATGGCGATTGCATCAGATTATGTATATAACCGCTCAGACAGCATGCTCGCATGGATCAACCGTTATCTATACAAACCGGACAGTACACTTGTTATGATAAGTGAATTTAATGCGACAGTTATCATGAACATCCTACTGAAACAGACCGTTAACGGTATTATTAACGCAAATATGAATGCGGGAATGGCTGAGAAATTCGGCTATCGGGCAATGTCGCTCATCTGGGACTCCTATGAGGGTGGTTCGAATGGAAAAGACGGAACCCATGGATCGCTATCACTTTTCAACCCTTCATCAAAACTCGCGATGACAATACCGTATGCGCCATCATCAGCGTTCTGGGGTAATTTCATGGTCACCAATGTCTGGCTTGACCCTCACAAACAAAACTATCAGATCAAAGTTGATTCCTCCCACTCCGGGTATTTACGTTACTATGGATCAGCAACCGATAAGGACGCACGGGTGCTTGTCCTCAACCTCTCTACAACAGATACCTTTGATGTTAACATTGCGATGACTGGCATTCCCTACTCAAAAGTTGAATGCTATTCTTGGGGTAATCGAGAATTCAACATGATTGGAACCAATTCAACTTCATATGCACTCCCCAATTGTGGTCCATCATCGACAATAATCGATTCCGCGAAATTTGGTACACCAAAAATTACGCCTAATAGTGCTATGGTGTTCCGCTATTTTATTTCCGATTCCGGCACAATTAAACCAGAAAAGGTTTTCAGAGCATGTTTGAATTCTGCTCCTGCTCCCAACGACACAATCAAAGTGACATACTCATGCAGAGCTGTAAACGGTTCAGTACAATCGGTTTCCTGGAAACTCGATTCCGCTGAATACCAGAATCTGACCGCACTCGATGGAGCTTTTGATGGTCCCTATGAAAATGTTGTATTCTCGATTAACTCTCGCATACTTGGCGAAGGTAAATTCAAACTGATCATTCGAACCACAGCAAACAATGGGGATTCCTGTTTTGATACAATACCCTTGATAGGATACTCCACAGCCGTCAAAAATCTCACAATTCATTCTACTGGTACAACGCTCGCGGTCACGAACTTCGTGAAAGGTAACGTTAAAATCAGCTACAATCCATTACAGAATGGTACTGCATATATTAAAATTTATAATCTGTCAGGAGTATTGCTCTACGAATGTTCATCTGCGGTAACTTCAACCGCCCCCCTCACCCTGGTCTGGAGCGGATCATCCGCTGCCCACGGAACGGTTTCATCAGGGATGTATATTGTTAAGGCTGGTCTTGAAGGGACAAAACAGCAGGTTGGTCAGATGTTTAAGTTAGTGAAATAAGCGAGAATTATTGTGAAGTGCCTGTAGCGTGTTTGCGGCAGGCATTTTTTAACTATAGTATTATTGAATTATTTTTGATTTTTTCAAATACCAAACGATCTTTTTACCATGTATAGTTCTGACAATTCTAACAATTCCTTTACGTAGTGTAATATAATTTTCATCATAATAGTCCTTATCATATGCGTGTAATGCTTTGACATTATAAACAACATTGTAGGTGACATTATTTAATGAATAATTTGTCAGCTTTTCAATGGTATCGGTTGGTGTTGGTTCATAAATTTCTCCACTATGTGAGTTAAATCCTACACTGAAATCAACATGAGGGATCAGACTATCATCGAAGGGTTTTTTCCAAATAAAACTCCTGTGATAAGTCAGGTAATTGATATAATCCTCCAACTGATTCTTATTATATGATTCATAATATGTTATTAAAAGATCTTCATATCCGGTATCTGCATTCAATTCGCTAATGCCTGTTTCACGTTTAACAACTTTAAAAGTGTCATCAATATTTAAAGAGTCATTGTGATAAATCCAGTAGCTACCAACTTTATAATCACAATAAGCAGCAAAAGCACTCGGGATTTTATAAACATGATCATAAGTGGGCAGAAATAAACCATTTGAACAATTTAAAACAAAAAAAACTAATACAAATTTGTTAAACTTCATAAATATTCACCTTGGATTTACTCTTCCACAACTTTCATTTTCACATTTCATATTTAAAAAAATTAGGGAGTTGATAAGAAAAGGAGGAAAACAGGAAAAATTTAAAACAATATCGAATATTGAAGTAAATCAGAAAAATGAGAAACCGAAAAAAATTAAAAAATACCGAAATTCAGTTACCCAATATTCTTTTCTTCAACTTCAAATAATTCTCCGTAAACTGCACCTGAAGCTGGCTCTCGCGGATATCATAGCCGTAGCTTCCTTTACTTAGAATTATTATAGGAGGCGACTGAATTCTTTTAAATACAGACCGTTGCATACAGTTGACTACCCATTCGAGATCTTCAATAAAGAAAGCTGGATTGGCCAGGTTATAATTTGCAAATAATTGTTTGTTGATTTCCAGATTCGCACACAGTGTTTCCTCTACGTACCATTCCAGGATCTGTTCGGCTCCGATCTTCCTGTAGTCGGTAAACAGTCGTACCAGTGCATCATGATACCCCCATTTCATTGGGTCAACCTGGTTTGATTTGAGTTCTGCAGTTGGAGGCAGTTTAAAATCATACAGTTCATCCGGCAGAAGTTCCGAAGGAATTACATTTGTTCCGTATACGTCACTGTTGAGAAACCGTGCAATATCAAAAACTTCAGTTTTCAGCATATCACCGATCGGAGCGATCACACCATTTACATCGCCATAAAGTGTGGCATACCCCAGAGCGACTTCGATTTTATTGCCATTATTGGTCATCACCCCTCCGGTAATTCCGGCAATATTGGATAAAATTGAAGTTCCGCGGATTTTAGCCTGAATATTCTCTTTATTGAATTCAGAAGGAGAGAACCTTGAAAGAAGGCTCACATTCTCATTAACGAGTGTCTCAATTGGAATCGTATGAAAATCAATACCAATTGCGTTTGCCACATGCTCTGCGCATTTTCGGGTAGCATCACTGTTAAACCGGGATGGGAGTGTACATCCAATAACGCGTTCTTTTCCCAGTGCTCTTTCAACAAGGCAGGCGACCAGTGCACTGTCAACTCCTCCACTCAAACCAATGACAAACGGGTAATCACTCCTCCCCATGAGCTCATCAAGCCCACGAATTCCCTCAATAGCAGCCATGCACTTACTCTCGATAGGACCAGGAAATGCTTTTTCCAGAGGTGCATATCGCTGTGTAGTATCGTAAACCAGTAATGTTTCTTTAAACGGTTCCGGAGCCTCTGCAATAACCTGCGCAGACTCATTATATATGGTACTGTCACCATCAAAGGTAACAAAATTTTTACCATTATTTTGTACCCCTGTACAATTAATATAAAAAAACGGTTTAAACTTCCCGGCCTGATTGAATGCATCCCTGATACGATTATTCCGGGCTTTATTTTTTCCGTATGTCCATGGGCTGGCCGACAGATTGAAAATATAATCAGCCCCGTTTTCGATCAGAATTCCCGACACATTCAATGGTTTCTTCTGATAGTAATAATCATTAAACCAGAGATCTTCACAAATTTCCAGACCAATTCTAACCGTTTGTCCATCAATGTTGCAGGTTAATGGCTGCAACAGTTCTTCAACCTTGACACCAAGGTCCAGACTTAATTCAACCAGTGAGTAAAAATACCGTTCATCATCAAAAATTCGATAGTTGGGAAAGAGGCATTTTACACTTATGCCATCAGGTAAATGTTGCGATCCCTGAAGTGGTTTTCCATTGTACCAGGCATATCCGGCATTGAATTTACGTACTCTTCCATCCTTATTTGCATGTTTGTAATCGACATACACATTTCCATACAAAATAAGAATATCATCCGACAGCTGGCGGATCTTCTCATTATATGACATTAAATAGCTGCACCAGCGTTCTTCTGTCCACCTGTCGCCCAGAAGATATCCGCCAACACACATTTCGGGCAGGGCAATAATTTTACACCCCTGCTCCTTTGCCTGAGCAACGAATCTGCATATTGTGGAAAAATTTAGATCCGGTCTCCCCGGGACGACACGGATCTGAGCACATGCAACCTTCATTTGACAGTTAGAAATCCAGAAGTTCTACATCAAAAATAAGCGTTGCATTCGGAGGAATCACTCCACCCGCACCACGTGCACCATAGCCAAGCTCTGACGGTATGATAAGTGTTCTGCGTTCACCTTTTTTCATATCCATAAGCCCTTCATCCCAGCCAGGAATAACCATACCGACACCGACCTGGAACTGGAATGGTTCACCTCTGTCACGAGAGCTGTCAAATTTTCGTCCATCAAGGAGGGTTCCGGTATAGTGAACAGTAATATTTGTTCCCCGTGCAGGTTTTTTATCTCCAGTACCCTCTTTTTCGACAATGTACATCAGACCGGAACTGGTTACTTTCGCATTAGGATACTTTTCCTTTATAGATGCCTGCTGTTTTTCCTGTTCAGCTTTCTTTTTTGCCATTTCAACCTCTCGGCTTTTTTTGATCAATTCATCAAATTGCGCCTGATCAGCTTTGAACGCTTCAGCTTTTGCACCGACCCGTACAATTTTAACACTCTGCATTTTGTCACCCTGTTCAATTTTGGTAACAACATCCATACCTTCAATAACTTTACCGAACACAGAATGCTTGCCATCCAGATGTGGTGTTGCAGAAAGGGTAATAAAAAACTGACTTCCATTGGTACCAGGACCAGCGTTAGCCATTGAGAGGATACCGGGGCCGGTGTGTTTCAGTGATGGGTCAAACTCATCGGGGAACTGATACCCGGGACCTCCACGACCAGTACCCTCTGGATCACCCCCCTGAATAACAAAGCCGGGAACAACCCTGTGAAAGGTGATACCATCATAAAACTTTGTTAGTCCTTTCAACGATTTAATTTTTCCTTCTGCCAGACCGGCGAAATTCGCGGTTGTCATAGGTGCCTTCTCATATTCAAGTGAGAGCACTATTTTTCCTTTTGTGGTCTGTATCTCTGCATACATTCCATCAGGATACTTTTCTGAAGAACACGAGATCGCGGCACAAAATAACATAGCGGCAATTTTTCCTTTCATCTGAATTCCCTCAATCCCAGTCAAATGGTGTACGTAATGGCGAAGAATCATCAGGTTCTCCCGGGTTTTCCTTCGCTTGTTTAAATTTCATTTCAATTTCAGCTTTTCTCTTTGCCTCATCCTCTTTTGCTTTCTTAATCTTATCATCCCAGGCAACTCCCTTTTTCCTTGAATTAAGAAACTCTTCAAAATTCGCCTTTGGAGGCTCATAATTCTGATGCTCGACAACTTCTCCGGTCTTCGGATCAATCTTAAGCGTTCCCTTGCAAATGGGACATTTAATTTCCATAAGATCCATTTTTTACATCCCTTATAGAGGTGGAATAGTAAAATATCACTTATTTATACATCGTCTTCTTACACAATACTCTATACCGATGCATAAAGAGGTAATAAAATACATCAGTGACAAAAAATCTCAAGTTCAAAGTTCAAAAGTTCAAAGTTCAAAAGTTCAGAGTTCAAGGTTTAAGGTTCGAGGGGCCGAGGCTTGAGTGACGAGGGAAAGAACCTCTGCCAAACTACACGAATTGCATATTACACTAAATTCGCGTATTGCCCCCTCACAGTCCACGATGTTATCGTGAAAGCTCCCCTGGAGCATTCACTAAAGCCAATGAGTAAACCGCAATTTCTAGGCACCTTCAACCTTCAACCTCTTGCTCCTCCGCTCCCCCCCTCCAGCGGCATAATCCTTGCGCTAATTTCGATTAAAATGTGCTTTCATTGGAGAAGTATTGAAAACAGTTGCTAATTATACAGTAAAAAAAATGAATTATAATTTTATTGAAAATAACACAATGTAAAATATTATTTTTAATGTGGGTTATTATTAAAAATTATAAAAACGTTTAAATGACCTGAGTAATCGTATGTTTTGATTATAATTGTTGGTATAATTACTCCTATACGTATCCTTGTTATTCAATCCTAATTGTTTTGATAAAAATATATGAGTTTAGAACTTCCATTCGACGGCTTTCACGAATTTATTCAAAAACCGCTCGAAGCATCAGACCCGAAATCGCTCAATTCAATTAAAAAGATATTTATTGAATGCCGACAACCGCCATCAAATCCTTTTGCTATTCTTATTCAAAAGCTTACTGGTAGAATACAACAGAATAAAGATGCTCTCACAAGCTGGCGGCATATCCTGGAAAACAAGCAGGCTCTGGAGCAGAAACTGGGACGTGCGGTCAATATCCAAACGGCTGCAATCGACTATTTTGACCAGCGTTCAGATATCAAATCTGTTTCAAGAAGTGAACCATTACCAGATAAAATCAAACCTGAAATGGCCAATGATGAATGGCTTGAAAGAATCTACGCTCCTGGCTACCATCTCGAAAAACTAAAAGAAGAGATGCTGCGCGCCAAGAGATATAAACATGCGCTGACGTCATTAATGCTCGATATCGATAATTTTAAAAAGGTCAATGATGCGCTCACCTATAAGGGCGGCGATAAGATTCTTATCCTGATAGTTAAAATCCTGAAAAAAACAATCCGGACAGTAGATATTCTGACTCGCTACAGCGGCGATAGATTCCTGCTGATTCTTCCAAACACCAACAAGCGTGAGGCGCTTGAACTTGCAGAACGACTCAGGATAAACGTTCTGGACCGAACAAAACGTATCGATGGACTTCCTGATGGAGTTACGGTAACCATCTCTGTTGGACAGTGCGCCAATGAAGAAACCTCTACGTCTTTTCTTAAACATCTGGAAACTACGCTGGAAAATGGAAAAAAACAAGCGCGAAACAGCGTTTATGCAGTAAATTAGAATGAAATGCGTATAAATCACATTCTTCTATTTTAAATTTTTTTTGTGAATATTATATTAATAGCCAGTGAATTATACAAATAACTCAAAGATATCTCGGAGTTTAGCGATGGATATTGGTGGCAGGGACAAAAACAATTTTCACATTATTGACATTGTCGGAAAAATTGATCGTCTGAAGGATTCAATCGTACTGAAATCGTATGTTAATACTCTTCTCGAACGGAACCTGAACAACGTCGCCATGAATCTTGCAGGCGTTACCTACATGGATAGTGGAGCACTCAACGTATTGATTTATAGCCACAATACTTTGAGCAAAAAGGGTGGATCACTAGTTCTGATTGAACCAAATGAATACGTAAAAGATGTACTTGAAGTTGTTGGATTGAATAAACTGGTAAAAATATTTTCCACCGAGAAGGAGTTCGAAAATGAAGTTCAGGTTGCTTAATGTTTTATGTGCAATCAGTATTTTTTTATTTATCGGTTGTGCGAGTCAGGATTTTCTGAAACCGACACAGCTGGAGATTGATCAATATATCGAACAGCATCCTGACCTTCCGGAAGTTGATAAGTCCTGTATCCTCGATGGTCGCTTCGAAATTGGTATTACTCAGGAAACTCTGTTCTTCCTTCTTGGTGAACCTGTAGAAAAAGAATCAGTCAAACAGCCCTGGGCTCTTCAGGAAAAATGGAAATATAAAAGAAAAAATCAGAAAATTTTCGTTATTGAAGACCGCCATGTTGTGGGGATTCTTGAAGAAGAGAAGTAAGATACCTTTCAAATGTTGTTAAAAAGGCGGAAATAAACCGCCTTTTTCATTTTTGCCCAGAGTTCACTAAAAAACTTTAATTTAAAATGAAGAGTTACACGTATTTCAATAACCGATCTGGTGCTAAAACTGCAGTTTATTTTGATATTTCTAAACACCTTAAGGTACTCCATTTTAGCCATGCACACATTTGATATAATTGTACTTGTTGTAACCGCATTTTTTGTGATCATCGGCATAAAAAGAGGCTTTGTTATTGAGCTTTTCAGGTTGATTGCGATGATTGCAGGGTTCGTGATCGCATTTCTTTACTATTCAGACATAAAACTAATACTGCCACTTGGAAAACTGCCCCTGCAGGCTCAGAACAGTATCTCATTTGTTTTAACCTATATTGTTACTGTAGTAGTAATCATTGCCATCGGGTGGTTAATCAAGAAGATATTACATTTCTCCATGCTTGGCTGGCTTGATAGAATCTTAGGCGCTGGAATAGGATTGTCAAAAGCACTTCTTATGGTTTGGGTCGCCTGTTTATCTATTGCGGCTATACCATCTGAACGTGTACGAAACGATTTTGGAAAGTCAATCGCTTTTCGCACCTATAAAAGTTTACCAAATGGACTGGGACTCGAAAGTATCAGCAGCATCCGTAATGCGATCAGAAAAGTTTATACTAATGAGAAGGTGAAAAAGGTGAAGATTAAGGTTAAAGCTGAAGCAGAGTCTGAGAAAGAGTCCAGGGAGAAGAAATGAGAATAGGAATACGAAAATTTTTTTTTGGACGCCCGGGGCGATTTGGTGTGGGTGAGCGAGTTCGGTGAAGCGTTTATCTTCTGTGAACCCACACCCAGTGACAGTTGGTGTCGTCGGAAGTGAGAAATCTCTCCAAAATCCCTGAATAATTATGTTCTTCTTTATCCCAAAGATTCAGAACGTTATGTTACTGCACCGCTATCTGTGCACATTAGCAAACATGAAACTGCTCTAATTCACTATCACATCAACCACCCCTGTAGCAATTTGAAAAATTAGCGTACTCTTCCCTCCGATGACGCCCAAAGCCACTGGGTGAGGGCCCGCTAAAGTTGACCGTTGCAATTATCGGTCTGGGCCACACCAAATAACCAAGTGACGCCAATATGTCATATTTTAATTCTCCAGAACCATTTTTGTTCTACTACAAGAAAATTATATCAAACAAAACGAATAAAATATGTATACTTATATGTACTAATCTTGATAACTCTGAATCAATCGGATAATCTATGCTAAATCAGGTAAAATTGCATGTCTTCTCAACTCTATTATAACGCACTGTTTTTCATATTCGGCTCTATAATCGGCTCATTTTTCAATGTTCTGATCTGGAGAATTCCACGCGGGGAATCGATTGTTTTTCCGGCATCGTACTGCCCGGTATGCAAAAAGCCTATAAAAATGATCTACAACATTCCACTTCTGGGATACCTTCTTACCCGTGCCAGATGCTCGCAATGTAAATCTGCAATATCTCCGATATACCCAGCCATTGAACTTCTTACAGCAATTTCTTCTGTATTTATTGGTTGTCACCTATTCAATGGATTGACAGGAATTTCAGTCTGGACCCTGCTTCCGGCACTGGTGAAATGGTTCTGGCTTTTACTGATGATACCTATGTCAGTAATTGACATAAAAAAATATATCATTCCGGAACTATTTACACTTCCCTACATCGTACTGGGCCTGGGTTTGTCCTTCTTCCCCCATGACCTGACACCTCTCGATTCAATTCTTGGAATTGCAGCAGGAGGCGGAACGCTCTATTTCATCGGAAAACTTGGATCGATTGTACTGAAGAAGGAAGAAACCATGGGTGGAGGTGACATCAAACTGATGGCAGCTTTTGGGGCACTATTCGGCTGGAAACTCGCATTCCTCAGCATTATGCTGGGAGCATTAGCAGGTTCATTTTCAGGAATTTTTTTGATCGTCTTAAAAAATTTAAAGCTTGACCATAAAATTCCGTTTGGACCCTACCTGGCAATTGGAATCTTTATCTCAATCTTTTTTGGTGATCAGATTGTAGACTGGTATATCCAATTGCTGCTCTGACCAGCCAACACAGATCAAAATTGTGCTCGAAACTCCTCAAAAGCTTTTTGGAGCGAATAAATTTGATCGGTAAGTGTCGCAACCTGTTCTTCAAGTGATTCTATGCGCTGTTCGGTAGCTGATTTCCTTTCTATAGAAACTATGGCACCAGGAGGTATCGTCCGCCCCGTCTCCTCAGGCTGTGCAGGTAGATCACTGAACAATTGAACCCAGCGATTCTCTTTATGCCCTGGTATTCTTGGAAGTTCCTGCACCAGCGGGGTTTCACCACCGGCTAGTTTGTTCAACTCCTGAACAACATCCTCCAGTGATTTAAACGCATACATTCTTTCAGCCCTGGTTCTTATCTCACCGGCTGTTTGCGCACCTCTGAGCATTAATGTGCAAAGAACGGCAGTTGCAGCTTCATCGATGGGAAAAAAGCTTCTGATATTATGCTCAAATTTGGGTACACGCGCACCGGCAACAGATAATTGCCACACCAGCCGCATCTCTTTTAATGAGTCGACTGTCTCAAGCACAGCCTGCTCACTCAGTTCCATCACTGGCTCTCTATTTGATTTCTGATTACATCCTGCCTGAAGAGCATTTAAGCTCAAAGGGTAATAATCGGGAGTGGTAATCTCTTTTTCTATAAGAACACCAAGTACACGCAACTCATTCTCTGTTAATTTAAATTCCATAGCAGATTATCCTTAATAGTGGGTACTTAAACTTTTAAGTTATGATAAATATACCATTTCCTTACAGAATGACTACCAATTATTGAACCGGAACGTTATAATTAAAGTATCTGTTGGTTATCATCAGCAATGAATGATGTGATCAGATGTAAAAATATTCCAACAAGGAGCCATTATGAACCATGTGACACCCCTGCTGCTCTCATCACTGTTATGTTGTCTTGTTGCAGCCCAACAACCTGCAGCACCGGAAAAGAAAGTTCCCGTTCAGAATCAACAAGTTCAGCAGTCAGCCCCTGCACTTGCGACTGCACAAAAATCTCAGGCTATCCAGGTGACCAGAGCGGTTATCTGCCTTAATGTCAACGAACGTGAGCCGGAAGATGTCAGTGAGCAGTTTCCACCAGAAGTAAAAAGACTGTATTGTTTTACGGAGATTAAAAGTTCTGGCGAACCATTGGAACTTCAGCACCGATGGTACTGGAAGGACGAACTGATGTCCACTATTCAATTGAAAGTAAATTCCGCCAGATTCAGAACATACAGCGCGAAATCGATCCCGGCGTATGCGACTGGTGACTGGCGTGTTGCCATTGTTAACAGCCACAATGAGGAAACGTTGCGAGTTATCAGTTTTGAAATTAAATAACATGCAACTGAATATTTAATAATATTGCCAAACCAGATACTTTCTTATTTACAATAATTAGTCAATCAGTCCAGGTGATCCTTGAATGAAAGGGTTACCTGGCTGTATCATTTTTCAACTTCTCATTTCTTATCACTTTGTTTATTATTAATATGGACGCCACGAGGCGATTTGGTGGGGCCCACACCGTTAGTTGCGACGGTCAACTTCAGTGTGCCCGCACCCAGAGCCTCGGGCGTCGTCGAAGGGTAGATAAACTGGGTTTTCTCTTGTTATGCTTCCGGGTGGTAAGTCGCCTCCACACATTCTCCCGCTTTTACCGGGATCACTGCCCCCCTCGACGCTCTCGTCACTCGCCACTCCCCCCTCGATGTCGTCTAATGAGATCACAATATTTCTTTTTTGAATAACTATCAACAAGTGTATCTCCTGTTGCGAATGGTCCCATATAGATTGTCGCATTCATTGCAGTATCAAGATTCGTAAATAACTCTATAGCGAAAATAGACATCCAATTCAGGAGTAGTAATAAGCAGGATAATTTAATGTTGTTCATATTGTATTCAGTTATTGTGCAGGCATCATTTTTTAGAGCAAGCCTTTGTAGTTCCTTTAATTCTTTTTTGTTTATCTTCGAGAAATATTCTTTACATAGTTGGTACTTTCAATTCTTCTCTATTTCTAAATTTTAAAAGAAGTGATCCTTTCACTATTTATATGCGAGTGAATATAATCGTTAAACTCTTTTTTGGAATTTGCAAGTAGAAAGAAAGCACACTGGTAAATACATTTTGCATCTTCTGAACACCCACCAAAACTGAGTGAAAACTCTCTTTCGTAAAGTAGCTTTCCACCACTTAATTCATATACTCTAAATTTGTAATAACCCGCCGTAGAATAACCGGAAGTGATAGAAAAAATGCTTGGAACTACTAAAAAATCAGGGTTTGAAAGTGCAGAATTTAATTTTTCAAAATCTTGTTTTGAAAGAATGTCATTTAGTGTATGTACCGATGGGTTTGATATTTTATAGGTACGAATTTTTTCAAAATAATTTTCTGATAACAATTTCTTCGTCTCGTATGGGGGGATTATAATCCTTCCGCTGGCTGTATCTCTGTAAAATAGTGAATAAAAGGTGTCTATTTCGGCAAATAAGTTCGCCGGCAGATTTATTGATAATGGAACAAGAGCAACTGTATATGTGTCTTTTTTTTCAAATACATATTGTTTATTTTGGTAATAGAACATACCGACACATGATAAATGTAACATTACAAATGACAATAAAATATTTTTCATTGTTGTTATCCTTTGAATACAGCTAATATTTACTGTAGACACATTATAAAAAAACTGTTTTGGACATTTTTATTCATTCCCTTGTGGACATCCTTCAAGATCTTTATTTTTTCTGGATATTTTATTTTTAACCAAACAGAATAAATACCCCAAAAAACCTATCACAATGACAGCCTCATATCCCAACGAAACTACCCACTTACACATTGTTATCCAGTTTGATAGCGAATAGAAATAATACCTTACATTTGGAAATGTAGCAATCTGAACAAGATTAAATATATTTTCAACAATGTCAAGCATACCACCAAATATTGGCAGTATCCATATTTTTGAAATAACGCTTTTATCAAATTTAAAAAAAGACACCAGAGCTTTTATACAAAAAACAAAAAAACTGACATAAACAGCGATATAAATAAAATCGATAAGATTAAAATTTGAATAAGCTTTTCGTCCAGCATCTCCCAATTGTTCCAGAGTCTTATGTGCAGTTTCTGGAGAATAGTTGAACTGAAGTTCAAGGATTTTAGTGCCCGGTGAAATTGAGTTTATCTGCGCGATGCCCAATGGTTTCGCAGATAGTATGATTTGCATTAATACCCATGCTATTGCCAGGATTATTATGAATTTCGCAGGGTTGTATTTACGGGGAAGCGCTGATTTGTTGTGTGGCATTTGATTATTAATTCATATTCTTTCATTGTAGATTAAAGGGGTTGCTCACCTAGTATAATAATTTTAAATCGGGTATCAATTTTATAAACTAAGCATTGGATAGCAGCCTTCTTATTCATTTTGGTAAATGACATGTACTCCCTAAATGAACCGTAAAAGAAACGTTTCTTACAAATATTGTCTATTATAACCTAAACTCGGCGATTTATAGACATAAAAATAATCAT